>JAZNEM010000112.1:0-2167 GCA_045588595.1 Eubacteriales bacterium | reverse complement strand
CGAGTAACAAGTAACTACGAGTAACAAGTAACTCGGTCAAAACACACTTTGTTGCGTCTTCTATTCATTACTTCATCTCACCGATAAATCAAAATTTATCGGCCATATGTTCGCTCGAACTCCGTAGGGGAGACCTGTGGTCTCCCGCGGGCGAACAAAGTTCGCCCCTACGGTGTTTGGGTTAAATTTTTGCGTTATTGCGTAGCCGTTTCATTTGATTTTGTATTTATCAAACCCCCCGATAAATAAAAATTTGAAAATTCCAAATTTATTTGTGACACACCAATAAAAACAAAAAAGGAAATCTAAAAAATGAATTTAGATCTGTCAAAATTCAGTCTTATATACCCCGATGAAGCGTCGCAGACACGTCATTATGAGGGTGAAGATTCTCCCGCGATAGATATGTTCGCGCTTGAGGAGCTTGGACTTCTTGAGGTATTCGACTTAAAAAACAGCAATCTTGACGAATATTTCACCGAAAACGCTGACGTTATACGTCACAGAATGGACGTTTTCGACGATATGCTCGCTTTCCCCGAGATAGCGGCAACCCTCAACAAGCTCATACCTATACTTACCGACATAATGGAGCTTCGCAGACTTGAAGCCGATACGGGAGACACGACCTCTTACCTTGAGAGCCTTACCGAAATAGAGCTTTATATTTCAAGCATCTCGACACTCAACGCAGGTCTTACCCCGCTTAAAGAAAAGCTCAAGAGCACAGCCTTTTGCACTCTTGCCGAGCGCATTTGCGAGCTCGCAAACAGTGAATATTATGCCGAGCTCAACAACCGTCTGTCCGAGCTTACCTCCCGTGTCAGAGACATAAGAAGCGTGACTATCGGTGTAAACCTTGACGCACAGCTCCGTCCCGCAAGCGCGGGCGTGCTTTCGATAAACCCCGAGCCCTTCCGTTCGGGTGACGTTCTCGAAAAGATACTGCGCTTAAACTTCAAGGACGACGAGTACACCTGTATCGCGAACCTCGTTCCCTTTAGCAAAAAGCAGTCCGAGAATCAAAAGACGGCGCTTTCGCTTGCCTTTAATTCGGCAATAAACGATATTTACAAGCAGTCGCTTCGCTCTTGGAAAAGAATAGTTCAGAGCTACGTGCTTGAAAATACCGATTTTCTGCTCAACCTCATGCCCGAGATAGAATTTCTCGTCAAAGGAACTGCTCTCTTGCGCAAGCTTCGCGATAAAGGTCTTTATCTGTGCAAGCCCGAAATATTAGACGGTACGCCCGTGTTCCGAGCCACAGAGCTTTATAATCCTTGCGTTGCGCTCAAGGTCGAGGACGAGATAGTTACAAACGATATCGATTTCTGCCGCGAGGACGCGCTTATCTACGTTCTCACAGGTCCTAACCGAGGCGGCAAATCGGTCATCACCTGCGCCATAGGTCTTGCGCAGGCAATGCTCCAGCTTGGAATGTTCTTCCCCGCAAAGACAGCTGCCGTTTCTATTGCCGACGGCATCTTCACGCACTTCCCAACGGGTGCTGACGATACGATAGACAAGGGGCGTCTTGGAGAGGAGTGTGCGCGTTTGCGAGATATCTTTGCGGACGTTACCGAAAAGAGCCTCGTTCTGCTTGACGAATCATTGTCGTCAACGGGCTCTTACGAGGCATCTTATATTGCTGCCGAGGTGCTTGCGGGATTCTCGCGTGTCGGCTGCCGCTGTCTTTTCTCAACGCACTTGCATGAGCTTGCTGCTGAGATAGACGCGATAAACGCTCGTACAAAGGACGTAGGCGGAGCTGTTATTGATACTCTTGTCGCGGGAATCGAGGAGGGCAAACGCTCCTTTAAGATAGTTCGCGCAAAGCCCGACGGAAAGAGCTACGCGCGCGATATCGCCGACAAATACGGTCTCTCTTACGAAAACATAGTCAAGACGGTAACACGTTCTTGATGGGAGACGCGTATTACTTTCTTTTTCGCGAAAAAGAAAGTAACCAAAGAAAAAGCAAAACTATAAACAAAAACATAGAGAAAGGAACAAAAACATGAACACCGAAATTTTGAAGCTGATTGAAAGACACGCCCGTCAGTCCGATGAACAGATAGCTACTATGATAGGCTCTGACGCCGCCACTGTTCGTGCCGAAATAAAGAAAATGGAGGACGATGGCATAATCCTCGCTTACAAGACTACT
>JAZNEM010000111.1:0-4447 GCA_045588595.1 Eubacteriales bacterium | reverse complement strand
AATCGGGTCAAATCGACCCGATTTTTTGTTATCGTTTAAAGCTTTGAATATCCAAAGCTGTTTACAAGAGCATCTATCTTCTTGCCCTCTTTGCAAAGCGGACATTCGTGAGACGGATACGATGCGTAGCCGTCAAGATTATTGGTATTAAACACCGCGTTTACTACGTGACCCGCGCAGGTTTCAAGCGAGGTGAATATAGCGCATATTCCCACAGCGTAACCTCCGTAATAATTTACAGCCTCGACTGCCGCCTGTGCCGTATATCCCGTCGTGACAGAAGCCGCAAGCACAAGCACGTGCTTGCCCTTTATCATCGGCATGGTATTATCTCTGAAAACGAGCTGACTTCCCGACGTATGTTCGGGTGTCATGACGTATATCGTCTGATGGGCATTCATGTTCATATAGTTGCCCGCAGTGAGTTCCTTTGCCAGACACGCACCGATAACCTCCGTACCGTCAAGACAAAGTATGGTATCAACGATAGTACTCATGTTATAATACGACACCAAAGCTTTCGCAACGGCACTTGCCTCGGACAGACGCGTCTTTTGCATAGTTACGTCTATGTAATAATTTATATGGCTGTGGCTCGTAGCAAAATGTCCTTTAGATACGCGGAGCAACAGATCCTTTTGTTTTGTTCTTATCTTATAAGTATTTTCAGTTGGCATTGTCAAAACCCCTTTTCTTTTATTATACTACACATATCACATCTTTGTCAACAAAAATCAATTGTGCAGTTTCGACAAATATGAAGCTGAAAATTTTATATCTCCTCAATCTTGATAAGATTCGTATTACCCGATCTGCCGGAAGTATCTCCTCCCGTTATGACTATCTTGTCACCCTTTTCGCTTGGAACGGTCGCCGCCGCTATTTTTTTGGCGGTATAAAATAGCACGTCTGTCGAGGTGAATTTTTCGCACATTGACGGAATAACTCCCCACGAAAGCGCAAGACGTCTCCACGTGTTCTCGTCGGTGGTAAGACCGATAATATCTATCGGCGAGCGGAATCGGCTGACCATGCGCGCAGTCATGCCCGAGAGCGAGCACGCGACGATAACTTTTGCATCTACATCAATCGCCATACTACACGTTGCGTGCGAGATCGCGTCAACTGCATTGCGAATCTGGAAATCGCTGGAATAGAAGCGCTTTTTGTAGTTGATAGTCCCCTCGGTCGTCTCGGCGATCCTTGCCATGACCTCGACTGCTCTTACAGGGTACTTGCCCGCCGCTGTTTCGCCCGAGAGCATTATCGCGCTCGTACCGTCATAAACGGCGTTGGCGATATCGGATATTTCGGCTCTGGTGGGGCGGGGGTTGCTTATCATCGACTCAAGCATCTCGGTCGCGGTAATAACGCGCTTTCCAAGAAGTCGACACTTAGTAATAAGCTTTTTCTGTATTGCGGGCAGGTGTTCAAATGGAATCTCCACACCCATATCGCCGCGTGCGACCATTATACCGTCGCAGCATTCGCAGATCTGCTCGATATTGTCAACACCAGATTGGTTCTCGATCTTTGCTATCAGCTCAATATTGTCCGCATCAAGTTCCTTAAGGTAATCGTGTACGTCAATAAGATCCTGCTTGCACGAGACAAAGGAGCACGCGATATAATCTACTCCGTTCTGAAGACCAAAACGGATATCGCTCTTGTCCTGCTCGGAGAGATACTTCTGCTTCATGACCTTACCGGGAAAACTCATGCTCTTTCTGTCTGAAAGCTCTCCGCCGCAAATAACGCGCGTGACGATATCGGTATCCTCCACCGCTTCTACCTTAAAGGTCAGAAGTCCGTTGTTTAGCAATATCATGTCGCCCGTCGAAAGCTCATCGGGCAGGTTCGGATAGTTCACCGAGACGATCTTTTGGTTTCCTATCACGTCTCTTGCGGTAAACACGAAGCGATCTCCGTCGCAGAGCGTTATCTTTCCGTTCTCAAAAGTCTTTATTCTGTATTCGGGTCCTTTAGTATCAAGCATTATCGCTATGGGCAGCCCGAGCTCGGCGCGCACCTTTTTAACGGTGTCTATTCTCTTCTTGTGATCCTCGTGAGTTCCGTGGGAAAAGTTCATTCTAGCCACATTCATGCCCGCGCGGCAAAGACCTGCGAGTATTTCCTCACTCTCGCTGGCTGGTCCTATGGTACATACTATCTTGGTTTTACGCATATTGGTATTCCTCTTTTTTTCTATTAAGCCGACATCGGCACATTCCAAATTATTATACTACAATGTGATAACTTTTGTCAATGATTTTTTTGATATAACAATTATGTATTTTTATTTTCCCAAAATCCTCCGTTCAGTATAATTGACATGCAATTTGTTTTGTGATATAATATTCATATCTGCATATTTACTTTTAAGGAAGATATCAAAAATGAACAATTCACAAATAAAAGATTTTACAGAAGGAAATATAACGAAGCAATTAGTCTCTTTTGCGTGGCCGCTGCTTCTTTCAAACATTTTGCAGGTCGTTTACAACATGGTCGACATGATAATCGTTGGAAACGTTATGGGCAAGGTCGGAACGTCGGCGGTAACGGTCGGAGGTGACGTGACCAATCTTTTGACTTTTATCGGTATCGGATTCTCAAGCGCGGGACAGATACTTATCGCAAGATACATAGGCGCAAAAGAAAATCATAAAATAGGCAAATTCGTTGGCACTATGAGCTCATTTCTCTTTGTGTGCTCCGTCATAATAAGCATCCTCGGACTTGTGTTCCAGACGCCTCTGCTTCGCCTTATGAACACGCCCCCAGCGGCATTTGAAGGTGCGCGCTCGTATTCAATGATATGCATGATGGGTCTTGTATTTATCTACGGCTACAATATCGTCAGTGCGATATTGCGCGGTATGGGGGACTCCAAGCACCCTCTCCTTTTCATCGGTATTGCCGCGGTCATGAATCTTATTCTTGACGTTATTTTTGTGGCATATCTCAATATGGGCGCGGGCGGCGCGGCTCTCGCGACGGTTATCAGCCAAGCGACGAGCTTTATACTCTGCACTATATTTCTTGTTAAAAGACGCCGCGATTTCGCGCTTAATATTACGATAAAGGAATTTCTCCGTTGGGACAAGGAAATGCTCTTTGCTTTCGTCAAGCTTGGCACTCCGATGGCAATAAAATTCGCTTCTGTTCAAGTCTCAAAGCTTTTCGTAAACTCATGGATAAACTCCTACGGCGTTGCGGTCTCCGCATTTGCAGGAATAGCAAACAAGCTCGCTTCTATCGTCAACCTCTTCTCAAACGCTATGAATGCCGCAGGCTCTACTATGGTCGGTCAGAATATCGTTGCGGGTAAATTCGACCGCGTTAAAAAGATACTCAAAAATCTTCTCGTTATCACTCTTGCGATAGTACTTATCTTCTCTATACTTATGATACTCTTCCCCGAAGAGATATTCTCTCTGTTCACGGACAGCTCCGACACCGACGTTCTCTCTCTTGCAAGGGGTTACGTGCCGATAGCTCTGCTTATGTTCCTTGCAAGCTCGCTGCGCGCCACCATGAACGCGCTTATCAACGGCAGCGGTAACGTTAGCCTTAACTTTGTAACGGCAATACTTGACGGAATCGTTTTGCGAATTGGACTTTCTCTTCTGTTTGGCGTAACGTTCGGCATGGAGGCGACAGGCTTCTGGCTTGGCGACGCACTTGCGGGATTCACTCCGTTCTGGCTCGGACTTGTCTTTTTCCTCACGGGCAAATGGAAAAATTGCGCGAAGAAAAAAGGAAATATATAATAAAAAAGCAGACCGATTGGTGTACCTGCGATAGAGCAGGTAGAACGGTATAACCTAAAAATGGTTATGCCGTTCTGTTTTTCTTAAATCCAACCTCAAGTTGACTTTTCTTCACTCAAAATCTCTTTTTAGTATGTTGGAAGCTGTAAAAAACTGTGATATAATTATTACAGTGATCACGAAAAACTTTTAAGGAGATAATTTTATGAATATTGGTACGAATATATACACGCTCCGCAAGGAGAAGAAAATTACTCAAGCACAGCTTGCCGAAAAGCTTGGTGTTTCGGAACAAGCTATTTCAAAATGGGAGAATGATCAATGCGCTCCCGATGTTAGTCTCTTCCCAATCATCGCAGAATTTTTTGGCGTCTCCATAGATCGTCTTTTTGGATATCATACAAGCAGTTATAATGACGATGTGGAAGCAATTATGAAGGCTGCCGACGATAGCATGGACACATATAAAGAAATTGAAATTATCAGCGAGGGGTTGAAAAAGTACCCGAATAGTCCCGATTTAAAAATCTATCTTGCTTTTTCTTTGTCAATGGTTAATCGGATTTCAAAAGATAAAAAAGAAAAGCATGACGCAATCGAAAAAGCTGTTAAGGTCTGCACAGAAGTCGTAAATACTTGCGGAGATATTAAAAAAGTAGACCAAGCTCTTAATA
>JAZNEM010000110.1:0-1798 GCA_045588595.1 Eubacteriales bacterium | reverse complement strand
CATGATAACCTCGCTTGAAAATAATAGTCGCTATATACAGTATATCATATATTCATCATCTTTTCAATAGACTTCATAACATTTATAGCACACTTTCTCAAATTCTTGCGATTTGTTTCAAAAAAGCCAAAGCAAATGGCGGTAGACATTAATCTGCCACCATTGCTTTGACTTTCAAACTTCGTGTTTTATTATGTTGTTTCAGTTAACGTTTCTAAAGCTAATCTCGCTCCAAGCTTGAAGGCATACTCGAACAGAGCTTCATCGGAGAGACTTGCGTACTCGCTCCAGCAATCGTGGAACTTTTCGAAGATCTCCTTCTGCTCATCGGTCATCGTTTTGAGTAAGTCATCGTTGTGCCGACTGATATATTCTAATAGCTGCTTCATCTCCGGCGTATTATGTCTACTGTCCTCGGGTGGCATAACATTTCCACGCCATAGCTCTTTTATCATACTTTTCATTTGCCGTACCTCCTGTCAGCACACAACAATACCACACAAATCTCGCAAAGTCCAGACAATTTGGGAAAAGAAAATAGGCTTTTTCAAAGTGATCTCTTCTTTGTCTTAGGCGGTCTAATTTTTGGTCATTGGGAAGGAGATATTATTAAAAATAAGCGTGTAAAAACAGCTTTAAAATTCACCTTGATTTCCTCGGTCTAAACCGTAGTGTAAGAGTTAACTCATAGGGGTGGTATCTTTACTCGACCGCCTCTGATTTCGTGCGTATTTTCTCGGTATAAACCGCAGATATTCGCCCCTAATTGTCAATGATATTGATTAACTCCTAGAGAAACAGAAACGGTGAGCATTTCTGCCCACCGTCGATTATTAGTTTTGTATTGTAAGAATATACCTTGCGAGGACGTATTCCTTGATTTCTTTCGCTTTTACCTTCATATTTATTTTCTGGGTAACCGTATCGATTATTTCTTCGGTAACCTGGGGGATATATTCCTTGTATTCGGGATAAGCATCCATAACGTCACGGAAGAGTGATATCAGAAGGTCGTTTGCGTTCGGTTTTGCCGGGTAACCGCGAGAAATAAGAGCCATATTATTATCGTAGTTCGGTGCAAGTCCGAGAAGCTTTCCGTTTTTTACATCGCGCATAAGACCGAAGTTATTAGTGTGTCTATCGGGGTTGGCGCAAATCGTATCCATAAATATGAGCTTTATATAATCGGGTATTGCTTCGGGACATATTCCTTCAAGTGCATCGATAACATCAAGGTAGTCCTCATTATCTCCCATAAATGCCGATGCAGGCTCGAAGTTCACTGAACCTTGCGAGGTGAAGTCAAGGCTCTTAATACAGCCTGTGCCTTTTTCATATCTCGCCATATTCATTCCGAGAGCCGTTCCAAGCTCGTAAACGAAGAGCTCGGAAAACATTTCGGGAAGGGATGCTTTTTTGTGCATCCACCATTTGCCGTCCTTAAGCCTCCAGCATTTTTCAAAGCTACCAACGTTCGTAAGCTCCGGACTCTTTGTGTGTCCTCTGGAAGCTGCTTTATTGAAGCTATCGTAATTTCCTTTGAGGGCGAGGCTGGCGAAGTAGTCGTTATCAAATTTCACGTCAGCATAGGTAAGCGTCGAGCCTATCGGTCTTATCCAATAGTTATCTGTAATAGTTGCCGCATTCACGTGAATAACGGTAGAAATATCATCCTTGTTTTTAAGTCGCAAAGCCTTTTTTAGAAGCCTGGCGTTAGCTCGCTTGTTATCTATCGCTCGTGATTTGAGCCAAAGATCAGCATCATCGAAAGATTTGAAATATAATGGGAGAAGAGACT
>JAZNEM010000109.1:0-2439 GCA_045588595.1 Eubacteriales bacterium | reverse complement strand
GTCGTGCTGGTACAAAGCAAAATAAAACTATATCTCCGCTACTTGCAAAAAGTATTGCTATGGAATTTGGTTACGATGTTGATTGGATTCTCCACGGAGATAAAAAAGACAACTAACCAAAGCCTTTTGATTCACGCTTATGAATGTGAATAAATCAAGGTGTTTTGACTCATTTGCAAGGAATCGTGTCAAAAAATCGGCATCGGATTTTTCACCTATCCCTTTTTCGTTAAACGTAAACTATGAGATTTTTACCCGATTTCACCCACTCGACAATGTATTCCGCATCTGCCTTGTAGCTTTCCATCTTCTTTTTGCTGATACACAGACCACAAATTGATATTTACTATTACTTTACCGATTGCTTAATATTTTAGCGGAAGTGTTCTAAACGCTTCCGCTTTTATATTGCCTGTTTTCTTTTTTAGAATAATAGTTTTCAATTTTCAATTAAATAATTTTGCTTTTTGATGGTTGTATCAGAAACCGCCGTTGCGGTCAAGGGAAAAAATTATCGCTGAAAACAACAAAAGCCGATTTTTCGGACACTAAAAATGTTCGGTAAATCGGCTTTTTCTATTGGTACAATAATGCAATATTTTTTTCTCTTTCCTTGACCGCTTAGGCGTTTTCTGATGGAGAGGTGTTGAGGATTTTGGATATAGGAAAAGTTGTGTTTTCCTTTGGGCTTTGTTTGGGTAAATCGGTGTTCATTTGGATTTATTTTTAGACTGCTTGGGGGAAAGTTTCTTACATTCAAAAGCCATTTTCCGTATTATGAAAGCGGAAGTTAGCGAACGATATGGATTTTATTCCATTTTCGGCATCTGACTTACTATTTCAAAAAGGAGGTACGGAAATGTTAAGAAGCATCAAGAAGGCTTACGAGATTATCAAGGCTCAGGATAACGAAACTTCCATCACTATCCACACTATCCGTGTATGGTGCAAGGAAGGAAAAGTAAAGTGCTTGAACGCCGGCACGAAAATCCTCGTGGATATGGAAAGCCTTTTGGATTATATCTCGATGAAGGACAAATAAGGAGGTTGCTAAATGGCACACATCAACATCACAAGAAGCAAAAAAGGCGTATTGCAGGCGAAAATCCAAGCCTACGGCAAAGACCCCGTAACCTGCAAACCAAAGCTCTTTACTCGCAGAGTTTATAACGAGGACGGGCTGACAGAAGCGAAATTCAAAAAGTACGTTGAAAAGGTCGCTATCGAATTTGAAGAAACGGCCAAGACCGCATTTCAAGATGGTATCACCGCGCAGCGAAACAAGGTTTTGACCTTTTCAGAGCTTATGAAGGAATGGCAAAAGACCGTACTTAATACGCAGTCGATAAGCTATTACCGAAGAATCTGCGAGGTTGACAGGCGTTTTACGGCGTATCTGACCGAACAGCAGCTTGCAAACAGACCAATATCGGAAATTACCGTCCGTGACGTGCAACTGTTCTTGAACGGATTTACACAGAAACGGACGGAAAAGACCGATAAAGCAGAGTTGATCAAGCCTTTGCCGAAGCAAGTCAGCTTTCGTGAACTTGCCAGAGAAGGCATACTGACAAGGGTATCCTCTTACAGTATGAACAACTGCGGCGCGAAGATAATGCTTGACAAGGCAAAGGCTATCTGCGAGTTTTACAGCCTTGATTTTGACGAATATTTCAGGCAGGAGGAAATCGAAAAGACCTACGCCCTTGAAACCATAAAGGGATACAGACGAGTTTTGAGGGCTTTATTTAACGAAGCGGTACGCTACGAATGGATAACGAAAAATCCCGTTTGCGGCACGAAAATCGTTACGGGTAATAACAATTCGAGCTTAACGCCCGTAAGCGAAAAAGAGGTGTATTCCTTTAAGGAATGCCGCGAGTTTATAAAGGCTCTTGACGACCTTCCGCCCGAATACATATACAGACGGGTAACAACGAAATTTATGCTGCTTACCGGCGTCAGAACGTGCGAGCTTCACGGACTTAAATGGTCGAAGTTCGACTTTGAAAAGAAGATTGTACGCATAGACAAGAACAGAATGTATGCGCCCGAATTTGGCACATACGAGAAAGGAACGAAGTCAACGACGTCGGAGCGAGATATCCCCCTGACCGATGATCTGATTGCAGAACTCCGGGCATATATGGAATGGTTTAGGCTCGCTGATGCAGACTTCGACAGTAAGCTCGACGATTACTACTTCGCCGTAAACATTTACAGAGAGCCCGAAGGAACGGGCAGCATCGGTCAATGGTTGAAACGCTTTGAGCAGAAAAACGGCTTCAAAAAGGTAACTTGCCACGGCTTGCGTCATACCTATTGTAGCATAATGCTCGCGCGGAACGTCCCTGTAAACACGGTTAGCAAGTATATGGGACACGCCGACCCGACCATTACGTTAAAGGTATATGCTCACTTTATACCCGATACGGTGGA
>JAZNEM010000108.1:0-5811 GCA_045588595.1 Eubacteriales bacterium | reverse complement strand
GAGTTACTTGTTACTCGTAGTTACTTGTTACTCGTAAATTCGCGGGACGCAACCGCAAAAGATTTGTTGACGGAGGTGAGAGTTAATCGTGATTAACTCTCACCGACAAACCGCAATTTGTTTAAATATCAATTATTTAATGTGACATTTCTGCTTTATCAAAGGAGCATGTACGCCGCGACGGCGATAGCCGCTTGAACTATGATGATAAGCGGTATGCCGAGCATAAATTTTACGTGCTTAGTTTTATGTCTTATCAATTGCATAGTGACAAACATAGCGACCGAGCCTCCGAGTGCGGAGAGGAGCAGAAGAGTTGCCTCTCTTGTGCGGTGCTTTGGGTTATGCTTTGCCGCGATCTTGTCGTAAATGCAAACGACGACAGAAATTATCGATATTGCCAAAAGATAGGCAATGAGAATTTTTAAAAGCATAATTTCCTCCCATATGATTTGCGTATAATATTTTTCGCTATATAAAAAAATAATTTGCAAAAAATTCTTTGAGAGCTCGAGAACTTTCTTTTAAGAAAGTTCTCGAACGCGTCCCCCGCGTCCTTATTTTTTCGCGGGGAAGCTGTCTTTAAGACCGACGACGCGGTTAAACACGCCCTCGTGCTTGGTATCCTTGCAATAGTATCCGTCACGGACGAACTGGAACTTCTCGCCAGCCTTTGCGTCGGCAAGAGAAGGCTCTATCTTCGCGCCCTCGATAACGGTCAAGGAATCGGGATTGAGGTAATCGTTATAGGTCTTATCCTCGGGGATAGCGTTTACGTTCTCAATGGTAAAGAGACGGTCGTAAAGCATAAGCGTTGCTTCCTTAGCGTGAGGAGCGGAGAGCCAATGGATAGTACCCTTTATCTTTCTGTCGGTGGGGTTGCCGTTTCTGACCTCAAGGTCGGCAGTACAGTGTATCTCCTTGATGCTTCCGTCCTCGTTCTTGATTATCTCACCGCACTTGATGATATACGCGCCCATAAGTCTTACCTCGCCCTCCGGCTTCAAGCGGAAGAACTTTGGAGGCGGAACTTCGGCAAAGTCGGAAGCGTCGATATAAAGCTCACGCGTAAAGGGAAGAGCGCGAGTGCCCGCTTCCGCGTTCTGCGGATTGTTGGGCAGGTCGAAATACTCGACCTTGTCCTCGGGATAGTTGGTAACGACGACCTTTATCGGATGAGCGATAGCGATACGTCTGTCAGCCTTTACGTTGAGCTCCTCGCGGATAGAGTGCTCAAGCATACCGATATCAACAAGGCTGTTAGCCTTTGCGACACCCGCACTGCGAACGAAATTGAATATCGATTCGGGGGTGTAGCCTCTGCGGCGAAGTCCGCAGATAGTGGGCAGACGAGGGTCGTCCCAACCGTCGACCATATCGTTTTCAACGAGGTAGCGCAAGTATCTCTTGGACATTACGGTGTTTGTAACGTTGAGGCGCGCGAACTCTCTCTGCTTCGGAACAGGGGCTTTAAATCCTATATTTTCAATTACCCACTCGTAAAGAGGACGGTGATTCTCAAACTCAAGCGAGCAGAGCGAGAACGTGATGCCCTCAAGCGCGTCCTGAATGGGATGCGCGTAGTCGTAAAGGGGATAGATGCACCACTTGTCTCCCTGACGGTGATGCGAGGTGTGAACTATACGGTAGATAGCGGGGTCACGCATATTGATATTAGGCGAAGCCATGTCTATCTTTGCGCGGAGCGTTCTCGTTCCGTCGGCAAACTCGCCCGCTCTCATTCTTCGGAAGAGGTCAAGATTCTCCTCGACCGAGCGGTTTCTGTAAGGACTTTCCTTACCCGCCTCTGTGAGAGTACCTCGGTACTCTTTCATTTCCTCGGCAGAGAGGTCGCAGACGTACGCCTTGCCGTCCATAATGAGCTTTTCAGCGTACTCGTAGCACTTGTCGAAGTAATCCGAGCCGTAAAAGATACCGCCTGTGGGAACAGCTCCGAGCCAGCAGAGGTCCTCATATATAGACTCAACGTATTCGTTGTCTTCCTTTGCGGGATTGGTGTCGTCATAGCGGAGATTGAACTTGCCGCCGTACTTTTTAGCCGTCTCCCAGTTTATCATTATAGCTTTCGCAGAGCCGATATGGAGATATCCGTTAGGCTCGGGAGGGAAACGTGTGTGTATTTTGAGCTCGGGGTTTTCTTTCAGATCCGCGTCGATTATATCGTGTATAAAGTTGCTTGCAATTTCTTCCATGTTTGTTTTACCTTTTCTTTAGATTTTTATATTTGCCTTCTCCAGCGGAGAAGGGGGACCGCTTGCGGTGGATGAGGAGATCGCCGTTTAGTCTATACAAAACGTGTTCTCCTCATCCGTCAGGCTTACGCCTGCCACCTTCTCCGCTGGAGAAGGCTAAGGAAAGTAGCCTTTTTAGATAATCAAAGTTCGATAGGATTTAAATTCGTTTTTATATCCTCTCAAGCATTGCGCCGATTCGCTCCGCGATCTTTTTCTTGCCGAGGATCTGCATTACAGCGTACATATCGGGGGAATTGAGCTTGCCCGTAACGGCAAGTCGCAAGAACATACTAACGTCGGCGACGCTGCCCTTGAAGCTCTCGGGAGACGCCTTGTACGCCTTCATGTCGGAGGCGTAGCCGAGCTTTTCACCGATAGCCTTTATCTTTTCAAACCAAACGTTCATGTCGTCGCTCTCATCGTAGCTCTCAACGAACGCGGAGAGTATAGCCTTGATATCATTTCTGTCGTACTTTTCGTCGTAATCGCACTCAAGCGCGAAGAACTTGTCAAAGAAGAAAGACATATAAGGCTTCGCGTCAGCCCAAGTTGCAAGGTCTTTACGAGGCTTCTTACCGCCTCTGCCGATCGCGAATATCTTCTCGGTGAACTGCTTGTCACGCGCAAGCTCTTCACCAAATTCACGGTCAAATTCAAGCGCCCATGCTGTGACCTTTTCGGTGACAGACTTTGCGTCCATCTTCGAGATAACGTTCTTTGAAACGTCATTGAGCTTGTCGAAGTCGAAAAGACAGCCCGATACAGACATCTTTTTGATATTGAACGGGAAGTCGCGGTAGCTCTTGTCGGGATTCTGCATTCTCCATTCCTCGTAGTTCGAGTTGAGAAGCGTCATAACATACTCGCAGACCGCCTCGGGACAGTAGCCCATGCCCGTATAATCGTCCATATTCGCGCCCATGTCTCTCTTCGAGAGCTTTTTCTTGTTGCCGTTCTCGTCGAGCTTCATTATCTGCGCGATATGCATATATTTGGGAGTCTTGAATCCGAGATAACGGAAAAGCTGGAGATGCTTTGGCAAGCTCGGCAGCCATTCCTCGCCGCGAATAACGTGGGTCGTTCCCATCAAGTGATCGTCCACGGCATGCGCGAAGTGATAGGTGGGGATACCGTCGGATTTGAGCAATACGAAGTCCTCATCGTTCTCGGGTACTTCAAGATTTCCTTTTACAAGGTCGGTGAATTTTATCTTCTTGTCGGGGTCTCCGTCCGCAAGGATACGAAGAACGAACGGGTCGCCTGCGTCAAGGTGAGCCTCGACCTCTTCCATCGTGAACTCACGGCGCGCAAGCATTTCGGCACGTCTCTTTTCAGCCTCTGCCTGCCAGTCGGTGTTCTTTATCTCTTCCTTTTTGTTTACCGCCTGAAGCGCGTCAAGCTCCTCCTCTGTCGTAAAGCAAGGATAAGCCTTGCCATCCTTTACGAGCTGCTTCGCGAAGGTCTGATATATCTCTCCGCGCAAACTCTGCTTGTAAGGACCATACATACCGCGGTCGCAGACCTTGCCGTCATCTCCGAGTATCGCGCCCTCGTCAAAGTCTATGCCGTAGACCGAAAGAGTGCGAATGAGAGCCTCTGCAGCTCCTGCTACCTCTCGCTTTGCGTCGGTATCCTCAATACGAAGATAAAGCACGCCGCCGCTCTGGTGAGCAAGACGCTCCGCCACGGTCGTGGGGAAAAGTCCTCCAAAGTGAACAAAGCCCGTGGGGCTTGGCGCAAATCTCGTTACCTTTGCGCCCTCGGGGAGAGTTCGGCGAGGGAAGCGAGCCTCCATGTCCTCGGGAGTCGTGTTGATATTGGGGAACAAAAGTTCCGCAAGCTTATTGTTGTCCATTTTTATGTCCTTTCGATAGTTTTGTTCTGATAATTTTTATAACCTTTCTTCAAAAAACAATGATCAGCCCCAATTTTTTACTTGTAGGGGCGAACTGTGTTCGCCCGAAAAGCTTGAATTTATGCATTTTCCAACGGGCGAACACAGTTCGCCCCTACAGATTTTGTATTTAGGCATCGTTTTCTCAAGAGAACGTTTGAAATTCTGCAATGTTTTATTTATTAAAAAAAGTAAGCCGAAACGTCAAGTGCTGTGCCGAGAGTTCCCTCAGCGCCGTGACCCGGAAATATGGTCATTTTCTTGTCAAGACCGAGCGAGCGAAGCTTTTTGAGCGATCCTTCGAGTATCTCCGAGCTTCCGCCGTAGAGGTCGGTCCTTCCGACCGTATCGGCAAATAAAGTGTCACCCGTTATCATGGTGTCACCGCAAAGATAGCAGACACAGCCCTTTGAGTGCCCTGGGGTGTGAATTACCTTTATCTTCTCGTCTCCGAGAGGTATCTCGTCACCGTCCTTGAGCGTATATTCGGCTTCGCGCCAAGCTCTGTCCTTGCCGTAAGCGAAGCGGAACATGTTTTTATTGCCGTCCGTGAGCATCTCGGCGTCCTCCTCGTGAATATACGCGGGAGCGTGAGTCGCGTCTCGGAGCAGGTCAAGTGAGAGTATATGGTCAAAATGTCCGTGAGTTATCAATATGCCTTCGATATTCGCGCCCTCGGCTGATACGGCAGCCATTATAGCGGAAACAGAGGCGGACGGATCGACGATCATCGCGTGATGTTCGGATATTATTGCGTAACAGTGAGAGCCAAACGACTGCTCTCCGATAGCTATAACGCGCATGCGCACCTCCGAAAAATAAAATTTTACATATTATTATATCATAACAATTAAAAAAAGTCTACACTTATATTTATAATTTTTGCTTTTTTTCGTAATTTTTTACGCAAAGATCAAAAAAATCGAAGAACTCTTGCAATTTTGAAGGATTTTTGATATACTGATTATGAAAAAAGAGACGGAGGACGGTATGACACAAGAAAACAGAGACGCTTGGTTTGAGCTTTCAAGGCTGCCTAAATTTGATTATTACGCAAATAAAAATAATTCTCATTCTTTGGTTACAAACGTGTGCGAGCTCCTGCGAAGTGAGGAGACAGACGGTGCGCTTTGTCTGTGCTTGCGAGCAGAGAAGTACCGCAGAGGCGAGGTCTCGGATTTTGAATATTTCAAGGAGCTTTTGCTCTCGCTTCCCGCGCTGAACGGAACTCATGTGTGCGACCTTGTCCGTCTCACTCTCTCGGAGCTTTGCGGAGAAGAGCTTGCTTCAAGGGAGTCCTTTTCAGAGGAAGATATCTGCCTTTTGTGGCAGAGCGCAAACGAGAAAATATTTGCGCTTTGCGGCGGAGAATACGAAAAGCTTTTGAAAGAATATAATGTTGAAAAATTATACAGATACTCTATTGATGATAAAAATAATTCGTGTGACGAAAAATGTCATATATCCGACGAAAAAGAAGTCTTTGTATTTGACTTTAAAGGACTTGATTTTACAAGACCTGACCCCTATCATTACGGACTTGCGAAAGAAAAGGAAAACTGTGGTGAAAAATTAAATAATAACGAAAAATCAATAATTTTGTCGCAAAATATTTATTTGATATTATCCGATAAAAACAGAGAAAAAATACAATTGCATTTG
>JAZNEM010000107.1:0-3531 GCA_045588595.1 Eubacteriales bacterium | reverse complement strand
TTTTTGAAAAAAAGCTTGGCAAAAAACTTCCTGAAAAGGATTTATCGTGTAGCCGTTATGGCTATGCAAAACCTTGTTTTAGAAAGTTTTTTGAGGGAGTTTGAGGGAACTTTTTTTCAAAAAAGTTCCCTCATCGCGTCCTTCGCGTCCCCGACAAACCGCAATTTGTTTAATCCATATTTTTTGTACGCATATATTTCAACATGATTTTATACGCTTCAGCCGTGAGGTGATGACCGTCTCCGACCTGATATTCGAGACGTAGACGTCCGTGGCTATCGGTCAGCGGCTCTGCGACGTTCAAATACGTACAACCGTACTCGCTTGCAAGCTCTTGTGTCCACGAATTTATCGTAGCGATATAAGAATTCAGCGTATCAACGTCAACGGTATACCTACTCATATCCATATTTTCGGCAACGGGAAAAGCCGAAGCTAAAAATATCTCGGTAGAGGGGGAATTTTTTCTTATCTCGTCAATAAGACTGCGGTAGCAGGTCTTGAAATGCTCCGCGCCTTTTTTGATGTTTCCCACAGCACCGTTGAGTCCGAAGCAAAGAAACATTCTCTTCGGCTGTTTTCTTGCCGCCGCCTCGCCTACCGTTAAAAGCTCATTAGTTTCGGGATAAACTATACGAAGCTCTTTTATCGTTATATCAAGCTTTGCCGTACCGTTTTTCGTGCCCCATACCTGTGTCGTGTCAGTTCCTCCCGAAAGTACGCCTCTGCTTTTTAGGTGATAGGTGGTAGACTCACCGAAAAAAACAAAACTGTCGATATGATCCTCTCCCATATCCGCGCCGTCAGGAGTTCCGATCGCCTGAACAGACGAAAGAGTCTCTGCCGGAGGCTTTTCTCCCTCGGTACATGAGCACAAAGGGATAAAAAGCGCGAGTATAAGAGATAAAAATATCGACAGTTTTTTTGATATCATAACGGCGGCCTCCGAAATATTCGGGAATATCAACCGTTATTTTTTAGCTTTTTTGAATTTGCTTTCGTAATCGCTGTGCGCGTTCTTTATTTTGCGGAAACGCGAGACGAAAAGTCCGATAATCAGAGCGCATATAGCGTAAGCTATTGCGTAAAGGAAAAGACCTATTACGACCTGCGTTCCGACCATTCCCATGTAAAGCATGAAGCACAGATAGAAGCCGAGGGCGGTTATCGCAAAATGCGCGAACAATCGAAAGGCGAATGAAAGGCTTTTTGTACGCATAATGATATTTGCTATGGCGAATATCAGAGCGTATATAAAGAACAGAAAGGTCTGCCCCAAGGAGTAAAGTCCCTCCGCTTTATCCATCGACAATACGAAGATGGCGATAAGCGAGAAGATAACGCAAAATATCACGCAAGCCTCGGTCAGCGATTTTTTTATGATTTTCCAAATGTTCATTGGTTGATAGATTCCTTTCGGTATTGTTTCCAAAGCATAGCTTTAATATACCTATAAAAATTGATATATAAAATACAATAGATTTTTAAATGTTTATTAAAATGTATTGCATAACGAAAGGCTCCCTTGTGTAAAGGGAGCTCCCGACGAAGTCGGGTGAGGGATTGTTTTTGCGTATTTTTTGTTTTTACAATCCCTCCGTCTCGCTTTGCGAGCCACCTCCCTTTACACAAGGGAGGCTAAATAAACTAATTGTAAAAGATATTAGCTATTTCTTTTTAAAGCGTTTTAACAAAGTCTTCTATTCTTTCAAGAGCCTGCGTTATATGCTCGATAGAGTACGCGTAAGAGATACGCGCAAAGCCCTCTCCGCCTTTTCCGAAGGCTTCTCCTGGGATTATGGCGCATTTCTTTTCGTAAAGCAGACGGTTGCAGAATTCCTCGCCCGAAAGACCGAACTTTCCAATGTTTGGGAAGATGTAGAACGCGCCTTCGGGTTCAAAGGAGTCGATCCCTATGTCCTTTAAGCCTTTATATATATAACGGCGGCGGCGGTTGTATTCGTCTACCATCATCTTGATGTCACCGTCTCCGTTGCGAAGAGCATCGATTGCCGCAAACTGCGCGGTCGTTGGAGAGGACATTATTGCGTATTGATGTATCTTGAGCATCTGCTCGGTAAGCTCGCACGGAGCGCAGAGATATCCGAGACGCCAACCCGTCATAGCGTAAGATTTAGAGAATCCGCTGACAAGAACGGTGCGCTCTTTCATGCCCTCGATAGATGCAAAGGAAACGTGCTTTTTGCCGCAATACGTCATTTCTGCGTATATCTCGTCGGAAAGAACGAGAATATTCGTGTCGCGCAAGACCTCTGCGATATCCTCAAGCTCCTCTTTAGTCATAATTGCGCCCGTGGGGTTGTTGGGGTAGGGGAGAACGAGCATTTTCGTTCTCGGGGTTATAGCCGCTTTAAGAGCTTCGGGTGTGAGCTTGAAGCGGTCTTTGGCACTTGTTTCAAGTATTACGGGAGTTCCGCCCGCCATACTCGCAAGCGGTGCGTAGCAGACGAACGACGGTGTGGGAACGATTATCTCGTCACCCGGCTCAAGTACCGCGCGGAGCGCGATATCGATAGCCTCGCTTCCGCCGACGGTAACGATTATCTCGCTCTCGGGGTCATAGCTGATATTGAAACGACGAGTCAAATAAGCATCTATCTCTTGACGCAATTCAAGCGTACCTGCGTTTGACGTGTAATAGGTCTTTCCTTTTTCAAGGCTTTCTATACCTGCCTCGCGAATGTGCCAAGGCGTTACGAAGTCAGGCTGACCTATGGTAAGTCCGACGACGTCCGTCATTCCGTCAAGAAGATCAAAATACTTTCGTATTCCCGATTTTTGCGTTCCTTGTATGGTTTTGGAAAGTATCTTTGAATAATCCATCAGTTGCAGTTGCTCCTTTCGTCTATCGCGTGCTTACTGAAAAGCACGCCGGTATCCTTGTATTTGTGAAGAACGAAGTGAGTTGCTGTAGAAATTACAGAATCGATGGGAGCAAGCTTTTGCGAAACGAAGAAAGCGACCTCCTTCATGGTTTTGCCCTCGATGATAACCGAAAGGTCATATGCGCCCGACATAAGATACACCGACTTTACCTCAGGGAAGTTATATATCTTTTCGGCAACGCGGTCAAATCCTCTGTCTGCTTGAGGCGTGAGCTTTACGTCTATCATAGCGGTAACCGATTCAGCAGTGGTGCGCTCCCAGTTCACAGTAGTCTTGTAAGCGAGGATTATGCCATCGTCCTCCATTTTCTTTATTTCGGCACGAACAGTGGCGGCGTCAGAGCCTATCATAGTAGCTATCTGTTCATCGGACAGACGAGCGTCTCTTTCAATCAGCTTCAAAATTTCGGTGTTCATGTTTTTGTTCCTTTCTTTGTATTTAAGTTGTTTTGATTTACAAATTCATAATATGCGGAGATTCAAATTTTGATTTATTGGTGGGTTTGATTTAACAAAATGGCTGTGCACAAACCAAGGCTCTCTTGTGTAAAGGGAGCTCCCGACGGAGTCGGGTGAGGGATTGTTTTGTGTTAAAATGTTACTTTTACAATCCCTCCGTCACGCT
>JAZNEM010000106.1:0-10449 GCA_045588595.1 Eubacteriales bacterium | reverse complement strand
TACGGTATTTTGGGCTTAAAGAATAATACAAATAAGACCGCCGCTGCCTTCGTTGATAATACGCTCAAGCGTTTCGGAAAGCTTTGTTCGCGATTCCTCGGGCATATGCTCAAGCTTTGTATGAAGTCCTTCGTTTACAAGCTCGTAAAGGCTCTTGCCAAACATATTGGATTCCCAAATCTTACCCGGATCTTCCTCAAATTCCTTGAGCATATATTTTACTAATTCTTCGGATTGCTGTTCTGTTCCGACAATGGGACTTACCTCGGTTTTGATATTAGCGCGTATCATATGAATAGATTGCGCAGAAGCAGAAAGTCTTACACCGTATCCGCCAGATTGTTTAACTATTTCAGGTTCTTCGAGTCTTAATTCAGAGACTGTAGGCATAACTATGCCATAACCCTTTTCTTCCGCCATAGATAGTGCTTCGGCAACTCTGTTATACTGTGAACGCATCACCGAGAGCTCCCGCAAAAGCGAAATGAGTTCTTCTTCACCCGAGATATCAAAGCCTGTAAGTTCACAAAGGATTGAATAATATAACTCGTCATCAAATTCTACGCTAAGTCTTGCCTTTCCCGTTCCAAGATCTATTTCATCAACGCGACAGTTTTTGATATACTCATTATCGGAAAGTGAAATAAAGGCATTCTTAAGATCTCCCGCCTTTTTGATCTTATCCGCACATGTACATATAGCGTTTTGAACAGAGACACGAACACGGTGGTTGTCGTCTAAAGCTTTCATCCAAGCAGGCATTGAAAAGCGTATTTCCGCAACGGGAAATTCATTCAAAACGAGCTCTAAAATGTGTCTTATATCTTCTGCGTCAAGGTCTATACAACTTACAAGAGCAACGGGAACTCCGTATTTTTCCTCAAGCTGATACGCAAGAGTGATGGCTTCCTCAGATTCGGGTACAGCAGAATTAAGTATCATCGCAAACGGCTTGCCTATTGCTTTAAGCTCGGAAACTATGCGTTCTTCCGCGGGAACGTAGCTATCGCGCGAAATATCTCCTATAGTGCCGTCCGACGTGATAAGCATTCCTATCGTAGAATGTTCTTTAATAACTTTCTCTGTTCCCATTTCTGCAGCCTCGACGAAAGGCATGGGTTCGTCTTGCCAAGGCGTATTTACCATACGAGGCTGACCGTTTTCTATTGTTCCAAGAGCTTCGGATACGATATACCCCACGCAATCTATCATCTTTACGCGCAAAGATGCTGAATCGTCCATTTTTATCATTACGGCCTCATCAGGCACAAATTTAGGTTCGGTAGTCATAACCGTCTTTCCTGCGGCAGATTGCGGCATTTCATCTCTTGCACGTTCACGAGAATATCCGTCATCCATGTTCGGAAGCACCAAGGCTTCCATAAAGCGTTTAATAAACGTTGATTTTCCTGTTCTGACAGGACCAACAACTCCTATATAGATATCTCCGCCCGTACGTTCGGCAATATCCCGATAGATAGAATGTTCAGCCATAAAAAATCCTCCCATATATTTGTCAGTTTAAATATATGGGAGGACGTATTTTTTTAGAACAAAATCTGAATTTATTTAAATATAGCGAACGATTATCTTGTTTATTTCATCAATAGCGCTTTGAGGCAAAAGCTTTTTCAAATCTTCACCGTTTCTTATTCTTTCACGTACAACGGTTGAACTTACAAGTTCGAGATCGTCCGAAGATTTAAGTAACACCGTTGGCGCGTTTGGATTATGCTCAAAATTAAATTGCGCCATTTCTTCTTCATAAGCAAGATCCTTTTCGTCTCTATATCCTTTTACGATAGCGCAAGCGCCAAGGTCAAGCGCAAGCTTCCAAAGCATTCCCTCAGAAGTAATAACGCGGGCACGAGGAAATTCAGAAAGTGCAGCTTTAGCTATACGCTCACGTTGTTCCATTGTAAACATATAATTCTTTTTAGGATTTATCATTATCGCAAGAACAACTGTTTCATATTTTTCAAGAGCCCGCTTAACGATATCGACATGACCTAAGGTTATAGGATCAAAGCTTCCGGGAACTACAGCAATTCCTTTTATTATTTTTTCATTCATCGTTTAAAACCTCTTTGCTTGGTGTAAGTATCGTTATATAAGTTTTACTGTAACGAGATCGTTTAAATATTTCAAACCTATTTGCAAGCTCTCTATCTCCGTCAAATATCTCTTCCTCACCGCTTTCACATACTATCAAGGATGAGCTCTTAAGCATTTTACATTCAAAAAGAGTACGAAGAGCGGGCGCATAAAATTTGAGAGCATACGGTGGGTCTAAAAAAATTATATCAAATTTTTCTCCACGATTTCTTTTTATATAATCAAGATAATCGGAGCGGCGGATCTCGCAAGACGGATATAGTTTGCATTTTAGCGCATTTTCCTGTATTATCTTAACGGCATCGGGTGATTTATCTATCATGACTGCGCTATCCGCGCCTCTGCTAAGAGCCTCCAAGCCCATCTGACCCGACCCCGCAAAAAGATCCAGAACCTTGCGTCCTTCTATGTCAAATTGAAGCATTGAAAAGACCGCTTCTTTAACACGTTCGGACGTAGGACGAGTAGCGTCTCCTTCCAACGTCTTTAAATTGACACCTTTTGCCTTTCCCGTAATTATTCTCATTGTAAATTCATACCTCTTTATTATTCTTGTTTATTATAATACACAAACACGTTATGCGCGTCTGATGCGCTTATTCCTTTGACTGAGGCTATTTCTTCTTCGGATGCGTTCTTCAGAGCAGAAAGAGTTCCAAACGCAAGAAGAAGCTTTTTAGCCTTTGTAGGACCTATTCCACTTATGCTTTCAAGAGAAGAGCGCTTCATAGTCGCTCTTTTGGCGTTTGTAGTACGCCCTACTGTAAAACGGTGCACTTCTTCTTGAATACGGTATATAAGCATAAACACAGATTTTTCGCGCGCGATATTTATCTCTTCATTTTCAGTACAAAGGGCACGCGTTTTATGAAAATCATCTTTGACCATACCGAAAACGGGAATATCTATATTTTCATTACGCAAAACTTCTTTTACGACCGCAACGTGTCCTTTTCCTCCGTCTATCAGCAATATATCGGGATATTGTGCAAAAGAACCTGTGCTATCCTCTTTCAAATGCTTTATTCGTCTGCGCAACGCCTCGCGCATGGATGCGTAATCATCGGGCTCTCCGATGACTGTCTTAATATTAAACGCTCGGTAATCTTTTTTACAAGCTTTTCCGTCATTAAATACGATCATTCCAGCTGTTATGTTTTCAGAGCCGATATTTGAAATATCGTATGCTTCAATACGCATAGGCAGGCTTTCAAGACACAGCATATCGGCAAGGGTAAACAACGTAGATTCATCCTTTTGTGCCTCAAGCTTGCTTTGCCTTGCTTTTTCCTCGGCATTGCCGTAAACGACGTCGCAAAGTCCACGCAAAGCGCCTCTTTCCGCTTTTTTGACTGTTACCTTGTATCCTGCTTTTTCGGAAAGAAAGGTGCAGATATCGGTTCTATCCGCTTCTTCAAGCTCAAATGATAAAATTATCGTTTTGGGGATATCGTCGCGTAACATATAATGTTCAACCAAAAACGCGCTGATACTGTTACTGTCCGAAATAATGTCTCTACCAAACACCCAGTCATTTTTATCGTTTACCACGCCGTTTCTAACATACATTACGGAAATACTGTTAGAAACATCGTCGGTATAGAACCCAAAAACGTCAACGTTAGTATCTGGAGATGCCACAACGTTCTGCTTTTGATTTAACCGCTCAAGCGCACGTATCGTATCACGGCAACGTGCAGCTGCCTCAAAGTGCTCCGCCTCTGCAAGCGTAAGCATTTGTTCTTCAAGTTTTTGTCGAGCAACAGAAATGTTTCCTCTTAAAATTTCCGACGCGCAATGTATCAAAGAAGCATATTCATCTTTACTAACGCCACCGGTACAAACACCGCAGCATTTTTTCATTTGATAGTAAATACACGGTCTTTCCTTGCCAATATCTTTAGGAAAGCTTCGCTTACAATTAGGTATTCCCAAAGATTTATGCAGTATATCCAATATAGAATAAACCGTAGCTGTGCCTGAAAAAGGACCGAAGTATTTTGCTTTATCGGATAATCTGGAACGGGTAAACAAAACGCGCGGGTAGTCCTCTGCTGTTATTTTTATATACGGATAAGACTTTGCATCTTTAAGCTTTATATTATATTTTGGTGTATATTGCTTAATAAGAGAATTTTCAAGAGAAAGTGCCTCTATTTCGGTTTTGCAAAGGATATAATCAAAGTCCTCTGCCGATGATACCATTCTATGTGTTTTAGTATTTTTATAGCTGTTTTGAAAATACTGTGATACTCTGTTTTTCAGTTTTCTTGACTTTCCAACGTATATGACCTTACCGTTTCGATCCTTCATTATATATACGCCCGGACAAAGAGGCAATGAATTAGCCTTATTTAACAGTTCGTCAAGTCTTTTTTGAGTTTGCGGCATTTTATTACCTCCTTTCCCAGTTAAACAAAAGAAGGGCTGTTCAAAAACAGCCCATCATTATTTGCAGATCATTCTGCAAAACCGTTCAATACCAATTCAATAAGACCGTTAATAGCGCTATCCTCGTCAGCTCCGTCAGCGATCAAAGTAACCGTCATTCCCTTTGCTATTCCTAACGAAAGAACGCCAAGCAAACTTTTAGCATTAACCTTGCGATCGTCCTTTTCTATCCAAATAGATGACTTATAAGAGTTTGCCTTCTGAATAAAAAACGTTGCAGGGCGTGCGTGCAAGCCGATATTATTAATGATAGTTACGTCTTTCTTTAACATAATAATGCTCCTGTTCTTGAGAGTTAACCTCGCCTATGTAAGATATACACTAACTCCCATAGGCTATAAATTATAGACAAATATATACATTAATAGTATATCAAAAAATCCTGATAAAATCAATAGCTAATTATTGGTTATATTGAATAAACTTTCGGGTGTTTTACGTCAAAAACACTTTCATTTTGTACATTTGTTCTAAAAACAAGTATCAAATGATAATTTTTAATATTACTCTACCGCTGTAATGTTAAGAATGCGTATAGATACGGTAACTTCATCTGTATGAACTGCAACGACCTCACCGGAGGACAATGAGACTGAACCGTTAACAAGAAAAAAACCTTTATCCGAATAAGTTCCGCTACACTTTACTCTGCCAATAGCATCTACTCTCGTATCTTCCGGATAAAAAACCTCTACTATCTGCCCGTCTCTGTTAAAAATTTCAGATGCGGGTGTTACGCTCAAAACACTATCAGACATGCTGCTGGGGTCTTTTACCAATACACCGAGGCGCTCATTGTTTGATGCAAATCTTAATTCATCGTTTTCTTCAATAAAGCGCGTAGTTGAAGCATTTATATTATCGATTGAAAATTCGATAGTATAATCTTTGATATTTCTTTTAGCGGCTATCATATCCATTATATTGTATCTGAAATATATACCGCATACTGCCGCTATCACAAGCAATATAATGACAGCATCAAGGACTCCAAATCTTGGAAGAGCTTTTTCTTTAGTATTATTTTCTTTATTTTTCATTGTACGTTGCTCCTCCTATCATTTAAAATCTTCGCTTGGTGTTACGTAAACGCAATAACCTTCGCAAACATAATCTCTAAAACGCAAGCTCATTTTTTCACCAACGGCAACACGGCAGTTATTAACGCTATATCCTTGTCCTGCAAGGAATTCAGCATCTGCCGTAATCGTTACGCTGATATTATATCTATCGGGATATTCTAACAAAACTCCCTCGTATTGACCTTCTGCGTTCTCGCGATAATCAAGCTCTGTATATTTTGTGTTATGATCTATCGCAACGACAGTTCCGATAGTGTTTTTTGAAATAGAGTCGATCACTATATCGTTTTCTTTTATGTTTTCAATAAACATAACGTCAACGTTTCGTATTTCAACGGTATAGTCCAACGTTCCGTTAACCTTTGAACTCAAATTTTTTAAAAAAGAAATAGGTGAAAAAAGATATACTACTCCGCCGATAATAGCGAGAGCTATTATTATTAAAAGAAAATCAACGAAATTGAATCCTCTTTTTTTCTTTTTTGATTTATTTTTTATCACAGACGTATTTGAAGCATTACTCATTAGCTTTACCAACCTTTCAAATCAAACAGATTCGTAAATTTTTATTCAATATCTATAAACGCCTTTCGGGAATCATTGTCATAAGCAATATTTTTCCGTCTGCGCTCTGCCCTATCAACCCTTGCATAAGCAGACGCTAATGCTATCATTATCCAGAAAACGAAAAATACTCGGTAATTATACCATATATAATCAAACGCTCCCATTATCAACGCAGCAATGACAGAACAAAAAACAGCTGTTGTCTGCATTTTGTTTTGAATGTCGGAGGTTATTTTAATATTTTCAAGACTTTGTTGTACGAATAAAAACATCAACAAACAGAATACGATCAACCCAACGATTCCCAGTGAAAACCACAACTGCAAATAAAGGCTATGGCTGTGCTCTGCGGCTTCCATCCCAGCATATGAATACGTAGGATAAAACTCTCTGTACGTCTCTGTCCCGTATCCGACTCCACCAAACAAATTCTCACTAATAGCGTTTAAAGTTCCTTTCCACGTATACACGCGGTAAGAAATCGAACTGTCAGCCATATCTCCGATACTCATAAAGCGTCTCACAATATTATCAGGTAAAAGGAAGACGGCAAACGGAATTATAAATATCAATCCACAAAGGAAACGTACCGTTTTTTTGCTATACATGAAGAAATATAACAAAACGCTGAAGATAAGTGCAAGCCACGCTCCTCGCGACCATGTGAAAACAATACACAAAAACAACGATACGCTTGATATAAATGCGAGCATTCGGTTTTTTCCTGTTGAACGAAGCAAAAAACAAAGTATCAAAGGAAAGACCATTACCAAATAAGCGGCAAGTACGTTTGAGTTTTCAAAAAGTGCCGTAACCCTTCCCTTTATATCAGGAAAATAATCTCTATCTAACCACGATACGTTTAACGTACCGAAGAAATACTGCAAAATGCCCATGAAAGAAACCACGGTTGCAGAGCTGATCAGTGCCACAAAGCAACGGTTTAGCCATTTTTGTGTACGCATAAGATTTACGACCAAAAAGTATCCTATCATCAAAGAGCAGGTCAACAACGCCGACAAATAAGATATCTCTCCGCCGACAGATATAACGCCGCCAAAGTATACCATAACACCGAATACGATCACGGCAATATCAAGCAATTCTATTTTAATGATACGTTTTCCGCGAATTATCTTAAATATATAAGAAAGGAAGGTCAGCAACACGAGAATGGATAATGAGATAGTGGGATTTGCCAAAAACGTGAAAAACGGTAAGAAAAACAGCGATATAAGAATTCCAACCTCTGGGGTTGAAAAAACAAGTAGGAGGAGTATAATTCCAAGAATACTTGCAGGTATCAATAGCGGATCGATCAAAAGAGTAAGAACACCGCATATCATTCCGAACAATATCATAAAATTCGCATGTTTGGGTGAAGCTTCAACTTTCTTGTCAAAGTTCTCGTCTCTGAATCCAAAAGCTTCCGCAAACAAAAGCCTTGTAAACGTACTTCTGCCCACTGCTGAAATCAAAGTTCCCTTTGAAAACAACATGGGTAGCGAGCAAAGACAAGCTATTATTCCTACGATAAGAGTAGCAATGTCAGCTTTAGCAAGGGCAGGAACAAACATCTTTACAAAATATACGATGATAGTATAAATACCAAACGACATCCAAAAGTTTCCGAATGAACGTATAGACATCATTTTTAAAGAAGCTATAAAATTCGCCCCTCTGTTGAGCAAATAGCTATCTTCAAAATTACGAGAAAGAAAAGCTCTTAATTTACGGGCATATTCCTTTACCTTTAAATTTCCCGTAAAATAATGTTTTAAAAATCCGTTTTCAAAAGCGTTCTGCTCCGCAGAATACGCGGTAAATATTTTTCCAAAGAAGCCTTCAACGATAGACGTATAAAACCAATCCGCGAAGCGATCCAAAAGATACACGAAAATGCCCACAGCAACAAAATCGGTAGCTTTATTCGCTTTTTTAGCCGTATGCTTTTCGCTCTTCATCTTTTATTTCTCCTTTGCGAATTTTTCAATAACATCGGGACGCTTTTGTTCGGTCAAAACGATAGACTGCTCCCTTCGCCATTTGTCTATATTTTCATGATGCCCCGATATGAGAATGTCAGGCACTTTCACTCCGTGAAATTCATATGGGCGAGTATATTGCGGATATTCAAGATATCCGCTTGAAATGCTTTCATTTTCATGACATTCAGCATCTGAAAGCACGCCATCAGTCAAACGAGCAACCGCGTCAACTATCAAGCAAGCGGGAATTTCTCCGCCCGTTAAAACGAAATCTCCTATGGATATCTCCTCATCAACGATCTCGTCTATGATTCGTCTGTCTACTCCCTCGTAATGACCGCAAAGTATGACCAAATGATCGTACGTTGAAAGCTCTTCTGCCTTTCTTTGATCAAAGACTTTGCCTGCGGGAGACATATAAAGCACATGCGTTTTTTGAGCACTTCCCTCACGTGTATCCATAATATGCTTATAGCAATTATAGATAGGCGGTGCCATCATAAGCATTCCTTTTCCTCCGCCGTATGGGGTATCGTCAACGCGTCTATGTTTATCCTCGGAGTAATCGCGGATATTATGCGTTGCGATTTCAATAGCCCCGCTTTTTTGCGCTCTTCCGATAATACTCTCTCCCAAAACGTATTCAACGAGTTCGGGAAAAAGAGTCATAATATCAAAGATCATATATCCTCCGCCTCAAACATTCCCTCAATAGGTCTTACAAAAATACCTTTTTGCAGATCGACTTTTATAATAAATTCATCAACCGCAGGAATCATACTCTCACCGTGCGGAGTATCTACAACATAAATATCGGAAGCTCCGCGGTTTACAAGATCCTTGACCGTGCCGTACTGTTTTAACGTATCGGCATCGATAACAGGCAATCCTATAACGTCCGCTATAAAATACTCTCCGTCCTCAAGGTCGAAATCCTCACGTGAAGCATACAAGATACTGTTTTTTAGAGCCATAGCTTGATCCATATCAGTTATTCCATCAAGATCAAACAAAACGAATTGCTTAAATATAGATGCTTTTTTTATTTTGTATTCTTTATATACACTGTTTTGAACAAGAAATACGCGTTTCATTTGCGCAAGATCCTCGGGGGAGTTACACCACGAATCTATTTTTAGACCTCCATGGCAACCGTGTGTATTGATTATTTTTCCGCATTCAATATATTTTTCAGACATATGATTCTCCGAAACAAACAAAAAATAATTATATATAATTTATTATATCACAAATTTGCGTATAATTCAACACTTTAGCGAGAAAAATGATAAAGATTTCCATTTATAATTTTTCTACTGTTTGTTTTTACAAAAAAACGTTATATTTTAAGAAAAAAATGTTAAACAGAAAAAAATTAACAAATAACACTTGAAATTATTAAACATATATGGTATTATATTGAAGTATTGAAAAACAAAAATCATATTGGAGGTATCAAGATATGGGTGGAAGTTGGATTTCCATAGTTATGATCGTTGCTGTAATCGCCCTCATGTACTTTTTGATGATCCGTCCTCAGAAAAAGCAGGAAAAAGAGATCAATGATATGAGAAACAACCTACAGGTCGGTGATGAGATCACCACCATCGGCGGAATCATCGGAAAGATCATCAGCATTAAAGAAGAGACTATTATGATCGAGACAGGCCATGACCGCACAAAGATAAGACTTCTTAAAACAGCGGTTCGTTGTGTAGACGTTCATGCTGAAGATGCACAAGACTAAAAAATAAAAGACTCATTTTATGGTGCGTACGCTAAAGGACAGAAAAACAAATTAAATAACGGCACCGCCGAGAGTAGCCAAATGGTTACTTTCGGCGGTAACTTTATCTAATTACATTCTCTGGTTCTTCTATAACTAATACCATCGGTATAATGTTTACCATCTATGAAAGAATCCTAACCATGCGTTAGGAAAAGCAAAAGCCCTCGAAAACGTAGTGTTTTCAAGTTTTTTTGATGACTCTGCCCAACCAATTTCGAACCCTCTATCTATATTCAATTATTTTCCTTTTCGTACGTAAATGCTGGCAGAATACGGAATGGCGTTAGATATATTCATTTCTATGAATTTTTCCATATTAAATCCGATTTTATTGAATTCATCAAAATATTGATTTTTATCTTTTGCCCTTGCGGGAAGAAGAGGGACTAATATCTCCATCATACTACCATTATCAGCATTTCTAACCCGACGCAATTGGGGTGTATTATAATCCTCA
>JAZNEM010000105.1:0-14830 GCA_045588595.1 Eubacteriales bacterium | reverse complement strand
ATGTCCATTCGGTCATATTTTTCGTATTTGTTCTTACCATCGACAACTTTGTGAAAATCTCTGTAACGCTCAATATCGTCGCAGGGATATGGCATTTTTCGATTATAAAACAACTGACTTGCCTGCAAGACACCCTGTTGGTGTGTAAATTCGTGCGGGGCATAGCAGTGGAAAGTATAAATTATGTTTTCGTCGTCATACACTTTTACTTTGTGGAGTGCCGGAGGATTATTCCATTCTACACCACCGACTATAATGAGGCGATCTTTATTTTTTTCTCGGATCGCGGCAATCGTTTTTTCGGCAAGGGCGTTCCATTCCTCTGCCGTGGCATTGACCACCTCGTTGAGCAGCTCGAAAACCACGTGGTTCTGTTCGGAGAATTCATTCTCGAGTTTTTCCCAAACGGCAACAAAGCGGCTTTGCAATTCTTCGCTCTGCATAAGCCCGCGCTCCTCTAAAATATCGCAGTAATTGCCAATCGCCTTGTGCATATTCAAAACGGGGCGCAGACCGTATTTCTCGCACCAATAGACGAAATTGTGAAGAATTTCAATGATCTCTTTTCTGTATACGTAGGGACTCTTCTCCAAAACAATTTGGTCGAAACCGAGGCGTATATGATCCATTCCCAAGGATGCGATGTACGCAATGTCATCCTCGGTGATATAGCTTTCAAAATGCTCCATATCCCCAACGGTGATGATCAATCGCCTATTTTGCGGAAGAACATTAAACCGTTTGTAATTGGTCAGCCATCCGCCGATTCCCATTCCTTTTTGCAGTCCTTTTATCTTTTTCATAATTATCTCCCTTGTGATCGTAATATACAAATTATATCACAGTGTCAAAGATAAAAAATATGATTATTAAAGAAAAAACTTGTACAAAAGATAGATTTATGGTATAATGAAAGCGGGGTGATATTATGAACTTTAAAATTAATTGTACGCCGGACGGAGTAGTTCGATATCCGATGCATGCACATAAGAATTATGAAATTATGTTGTATCTCGAGGGAAAAGGATATATGCGCACTGAGCTTGGCGATGTTCCGTTTGAAGACGGAACGATCGTGATCGTTCCTCCAAATATAAAACACGGGTCAATATCGGAAAATGGATTTAAGAATATTTCTATTGAAGGTGATTTTAAGGGATATTGGCATTTTGACTCTGTAAAGTTTTTTGGAGATAATGAGATGCAAGAGGGAAAAACACTTGCTCAATTAATTTACGATAACCGATATGGAAACAGCACCTATCTTTCATCCCTCTGTACGGCATACGCTTATTTTCTTACGCAAAGATTTGATATAGACAGTACGATTAATAAATGTGTTTCGAACATCATTTCGGAGATTTCGAAAAGCGCGTTTGATCCACAAATCAATCTCGCGTTGGTTCTATTAAAAAGCGGTTATTCCGAAGATTATATACGTTCTTGCTTTAAGAAGATAACGGGGAAAACGCCAAACGAATTTCTGACCGAAATTCGTATCAAGCACGCTTGCTATTTGATTGATATTTACCAAGATAATTTATCCTTATCCGAGATTGCCGAAAAATGCGGATATTTGGATTACGTATATTTTTCTAAAAAATTCAAGTCGGTTATGGGTCTGTCACCAAGAGAATATCGATACCAATAAGACGAAAGCAATTTGTGTTAAAATATTTTAAGTGAAATATCAAAATGTGTGCAATGGGAATCGTCCAGGGAAGAATAGTGTGATATAATAGGGACAACACATTTAGACATAAAATTTAATATTTTTCGGAGAAAATACTGTTGTCCCTATTATAACTCACTCATGGAGTGTGTTACAAAAGGGACAACTTTTCATATATTTTCCTGTATTTTCGTTTTATGATGCATTTGCCATAGGAATATTTGCCGAATTTAACATGTTTTCGATAAAAATACCATATCCCGTGGTCGGATCGTTTATAAGAACATGCGTCACAGCTCCAACGAGCTTGCCGTTCTGAATGATCGGCGAGCCGCTCATGCCTTGGATAATTCCGCCTGTTTTGGAAAGAAGTGACTCGTCCGTGACCTTTACAGTAAAGCATTTATTTGAGGCAGAGTCTCGTTTGATATCACATATATTTATCTCGTACTTGCAAGGCTTACCCTCGTCAAGCGTACAAAAGATATGCGCTTTGCCCTCCTTTAATTCATTTTTTCTGCCTATTGGAATAGGAGAGGAGGGGATTGAATCGGGAAGAGAAACGAGAACTCCGTACACGCCGCACTCTGTATTTCCTAGGAGAGAGCCTGTTTTGCCAGACGAGAAATATCCTTTTACTTCACCGGGAGAACCTGGGAGACCTTTAACTACTCCGCTTATCGTCACGTTTACGACAGAATCGCGCTGCATGGGGATAAGCTCGCCTGTGTCCGAATCGCATATTCCGTGTCCAAGTCCCGCAAACTCATTGCTTTCGGGAACTATGAATGTTACAGTACCTATACCCGCGCCGCTGTCGCGCACGTAGATGCCGCTTTTATAGCAGCCCTCCTCACCCGAATATACAGGGGTCAGACGGGTGGTGTATTCCTTTCCGTCGCGAGAGCAGACGAGCGAGAGAGCTCGACCGCCGCTTTTTTCTATAATATCAAGGAGCTCAGCAGCGGCACTTACAGTTTGTCCGTCTATCTTCAAAATAATGTCGCCTTTTTTAAGCCCTGCATCAATAGATGGATTTGATGCAGAATTTTGATTTTTTACGTCGCAAAATCCAACGACGAGGACTCCTTCTGTGATGAATTTTACCCCAAAGGACATGCCGCCGGGGTAGAGCATTATATCATTTGTGCGTTTTGCGGGAGCACCTGTCAAAGTTGTTGCGGCATTAGCCGTATATGCCGCCGAGGAGAAAATGAAAAGAGCTATCAGGAGAGCGGCAAAAACTCTGTGAGATCTTTTTGCCATTGGTATCATTTCCTTTTTTTATTTTGCAAAATGCGAAATTTCAATTTTTCGTTTTTGCCTTATTATCATGTGCGTTTTGAAAATAAAAATGCGTTACAATATTGTCGTGCAAATCCAATTTTTGATTCATATTAGGACTTTTTTCAATAAAATAAAGATAAGCGGAAAAAAGAAAAAAATTCCGCGATTTTTTTGTAAATACCGTTGAAATAAAAATGCGTTTGTGTTATAATATACTTTGTTAGTTAGATAACTAACTATTTTTATGTAAAAACAATTAAAAATATAAAGGAGAAAAAATGAAATATTTAGAAAGGCCTGCAGCTCCGCCTAAACGCGCGGAACTCAGCGATAATCCGATAAAATTTTGTAACGAGATAGCAAGGCTTTTTAGGAACAGAATGAGAGAACAGGAGCAGGGCGAGGGAATAATGACTCAACCTGGGGCACATCTCGTTTTGAGTATGCTTGCGATAAACGACGGAATAAATCAGCTTGAGCTTGTAAAAAGCACACATCTTCGCGCTCCCACGGTCAGCGTTATTCTTCAAAAGATGGAGGGCGAGGGCATCGTAGAGAGACGAAAGGATGACAAAAACGACAAGCGTTCTGTGCACGTGTATCTTACCGATAAGGGCAGAGAGCTCGACAGAGATCACATATCAAGAATAAAAAAACTTGACGCTATTGCCATGGAAGGACTTAGCGAGAGCGAAAAGGAAGTACTTATGAAAATACTGCCGAAGATAAGAGACAATCTTTTGTTTGACGGTAAGAGTGAACAGTAAAAAGGAGAGAAACAAACACCAATGAAACGAATTTTTCACTACCTAAAGCCTTATACATTTTTGGCTATAATATCTCCTCTTCTCATGATGGGAGAGGTCATAGCCGATCTTTGTCTGCCAAGACTCATGACGGTCATCGTAGATTGCGGTATTGCCGCAAACGGTGACGTGTCAAGCTCAAAACTTGGAAGCACGGTGATGAATATTTTATACGGAGCAGGACCGTACACGTCAATGCAGGTAATAGTTACCTTTGGCGTACTCATGCTCGTGATAGTCCTTATCGGTGGATTCTTTGGTGTAAGCTGTGCATACACCGCAGCTCGCGCGTCGCAAAGCCTTGGAAACGACCTGCGCCGTGACGCTTATTCGCGCGTTATGTCGCTTTCAATAGAACAGACCGATAAATTTACGACGGGCTCTCTCGTTACTCGCATGACGAACGATATAACCATGGTCGTTGACTTTACCGAAATGTTTTTGAGAATGCTCGTTCGCGCGCCTATGTTCTTTGTAGGTGGACTATTCATGCTTCTTACAATGAACGTAAGCTTCGGTATAGTTATGCTTTGCGCACTTCCCGTTATGGCGATAATGCTTGCCTGCGTTCTCGGACGCGCTATTCCGCTTTATTCCACGGTACAAAAAAAGCTTGACCGAGTAAACTCGGTCGTTCAGGAAAACGTAACAGGTGCGAGAGTCGTCAAGGCATATGTCAGCGAAGACCACGAGGGCAAACGCTTTGACGAAGCAAATGCAGACCTTATGGATACGAACTTCAGAGTTCAAAAGCTTATGGCAGTAATGCATCCCGTTTTGACTGTCGTAATGAACGCTGCTATCATCGCTATAATCTACATAGGCGGTTGGCAGCTTGATAACGCATTTGGAACGGGAATGACAACGGGTAGCATTATGGCGGCTATTACATACGTTACACAGATACTTATGTCTATTATGATGGTAACTATGGTGCTTCAGTCGGTGTCTCGCGCTATGGCATCTTCAAAGCGCGTCGGTGAGGTGCTTGATTCTGAGCCCGTTATAGTATCGGGAGACATCAAAGAGGCAAGAGACGACATAGCAGTATCTTTGAGAAACGTTGGCTTCCGCTATCCCGAAACACACGGCAGACCTGTGCTTCACGATATAAACCTCGATATAAAGAGAGGAGAAACGCTTGCGATAATTGGTGCAACGGGCTCGGGAAAAACTTCGCTGGTCAATCTTATACCGCGCTTTTACGATGCGACAGAGGGAGAGGTGCTTATAGATGGCATTCCCGTAAAAGAATACGACCTTGAAGATTTGAGACATAAGATATCGTTTGTTCTTCAAAAGAGTGAGTTATTTTCGGGAACTGTGTCCGACAATATAAGAATGGGCAAGGACGACGCAACCGAAGATGAGATACAAGCGGCGGCTCGTACTGCACAGGCGGAACATTTCATAAGCGGATTTTCGGACGGATTTGATAGCTATATTGCCGAAAAGGGAGCGTCTCTTTCGGGCGGACAAAAGCAGAGAATGTCAATAGCGAGAGCGGTAGTGCGCAAACCTGAGATACTTATCCTCGACGATTCCACTTCAGCACTCGACCTTGCGACAGAGGCAAAGCTTCGCGCGTCTCTTGAAAGTGAAATGAAGGATACAACGGTCATTATGATAGCTCAACGTATAGCGAGCGTTAAGAACGCTGACCGCATAGCAGTTATCGAGGACGGAACTATACGCGACTGCGCACCTCACGACGTTTTGCTGGAGACGAGCGCTACATACCGCGATATATATAACTCTCAAATGGGAAACGGAGGACAGGTAAATGAATAATAATCAAAAGCCTCAAACCAATAATATGCCTCCGCTTCGCATGGGTCAGGGTGGCGGACGCGGTCCTATGGGCGCGCGTGTTAACGGAGAAAAGCCGAAAAACGCCAAAAAGACTCTTGTAAGACTTCTCAAATACATAGGCAAGAGCAAAGCTCTTATAATAACTCTTATAATTATAATGGCGGTGGTCACGGTGACCGACCTCGCTGGACCTGCGCTTCAGGGAGCGGCTATCGATACTATCACACTGAACACGGACGGCAGATTTTCGGTGGATTTTGATGCCATGGTCGGATATCTTATAATGATGGGTGTAATGTTTGCCATAAGCGCGACTCTTGCCCTCTTCCAAGGAATACTTGCCGCAAAGCTTTCACAGAATACGGTATATACTCTCCGCAACGACCTTTTCAAAAAAATATCAAAGCTTCCAATAAAATATACCGATACGCATAAGCACGGCGATATAATGTCACGTATGACAAACGACGTTGAAAACGTTTCAAATGCGATATCACAGTCGATAGCATCGCTCATCTCAAGCGTTTTGACACTTGTCGGTGCGCTCACTATGATGATATATTACGGTTGGATAATGGCTCTTATCGCTTGTCTTACAGTACCGCTTACCATATTTATTTCAACGAATCTTGCGAAGTTTATGCGCAAATATTTCGTTCAAAGACAGAAGATACTCGGAAAGATAAACGGTCAAGTCGAGGAGATGGTAACCTCGTATAAGACCGTAGTTGCTTACGGAAAGGAAAGACAGGCAATCGAAGATTTTTCAGAGAGCAGCGAGGAGCTGAAAAAATGCGCTATACGCGCTAAAGTATGGGGCTCTGTTATGGGTCCGTGTATGAACTTCCTCGGAAATCTACAATATGTTCTTATAGCGGCTTTCGGTGGCTTCTTCGTGCTCAATCCCGTTCCGGTTATGAGACAGCTGACTATCGGTAACATTCAGTCGATGCTGCAGTATTCCAAGAAATTCACACGTCCCGTAAATGAGATAGCAAACCAATACGCTACGATATTGACGGCGCTTGCGGGTGCGGAGCGTATTTTTGAGATAATGGACAGTGCGGACGAGATAGATGAGGGTACAAGCGAGATAACCGTTTCGGAGATAAACGGAAATATCGAGTTTGAGAAGATAGACTTCTCTTACGTTGAGGGCGAGCAGGTATTAAAGGGACTTGATCTATCGGTAAAAAAAGGACAGAAGATAGCTATAGTCGGAGCGACGGGCTCGGGTAAAACGACAGTCGTAAATCTGCTTACGAGATTTTATGAGATAGACGGCGGACGCATAACGGTTGACGGCATGGATATACGAGATATTCCAAAATCTACGCTTCGCCATTCGATAGCGATAGTTTTGCAGGATACCGTTCTGTTTTCGGATACTATCCGCGCAAATATTAAATACGGCAGACCCGAAGCAAGTGATGAGGAGATGAAGCACGCGGCTGCGCTCGCCAAAGCGGACGTATTTATCGAGCGTTTGCCCGATGGATATGACACAGTTCTTGCCGAGTCGGGAAGTAATCTTTCACAAGGTCAAAGACAGCTTTTGTCGATAGCGAGAGCCGTTCTTGCCGACCCGAAGATACTTATTCTCGATGAGGCAACGTCAAGCGTCGATACGCGAACCGAAATGCACATTCAGCAGGCAATGGTGGCACTTATGCAGAATCGCACCTCGCTTATTATCGCGCATAGACTTTCGACCATTAGAGATGCTGATAGAATAGTTGTTATCAAGGACGGAAAAGTATATGAGTCGGGTAACCATGACGAGCTTTTGGCACAAAAGGGAGAATATTTCAAGCTTTATAACAATCAGTTTGCGGGTATAGCAACATGAGCGCAAATATTTTCTCTCGATTTGATTCTCTTTGCGCGGAGTTTGAAAAGACGATGGCTGGGAGAGATTCCGACGGAATAGGAACGTATAACGAAAAAATACTTCATAAGGCACTGAAGCACGCGATTTCTGATGATCCTGTCTGCCTTGAAGTCAAGGTTGGCACATACGTTGCCGACGTTCTTTTAGACGGTGAGATATTTGAGATACAGACGGGCGGATTTTATCCGCTCGTCAAGAAAATAGAGTATTTTCTTGAAAACACAGAGTACAAAATAACCGTCGTTCACCCGCTTATCTCCGAGCTTTTGCTTGTTCGAGTGGACGGAGAAACGGGCGAGGTAATAAGGAAAAAGCGGTCTCCTAAAAAAGAGACGCCTACGTCGATACTTACGGAACTTTTTTATCTCCGTAATATAATAAGTTCCGAGCGAGTGAGATTCCTTTTGCCGCAGATAAGCGGTGAGGAATACCGTTTTTCCGAGCGTGTTAGAGGACGAAAAAGCGGTGCATACGATGCGATATTTTTGCCGCGCCGTATGATAGGACTTACCGAGCTGCGTGACGTTGACGGTATCCGTGCTATCTTGCCGCCCGAGATACGAGCAGCGGAGAGCTTTGATTCCGCGATGTTCGCCAAGATACTAAAGCTTCGCGGCAAACGCTTGTCTTTGGCACTCAAGCTTTTGTGCGATATCGGGCTTGTTAGGCGAGAAAAGGACGGAAAGAAGTATATTTATTATTTGAATTAAAGTAAATATTTTAACTTAAATACAGAAAGGGTCAAGCCAATTTGGCTTGACCCTGAAATTCTTATTCATTCGTTTTTGGAATTTGCTCTGTTTTGCAGTCTCCCGCATATTTGTCATATCCTGCGACAGTTGTCTCTGCCGATGGAGCGCCCGCCGAATTTTCGATAACTCCATTCCTCGTCAACGACGCGAAAGAAAAGGGAAGAGCCTTTTTTCGCGCGGTCTGGCGCTAAACTTTTTTGAGAGGATCATTTTCCGCCAAGACGTTCCTTTATAACTTTTGCAACGTCATTTGCAAGGAGCTCTATCTGCGCCTCGTCACTGCCCTCGACCATAACGCGTATCATAGGTTCTGTGCCCGAAGGACGAACGAGAATTCTTCCCGTGTTTCCGAGAGTCTCCTTGACCTCGTCTATCTTCGCGTTTACCTGTGTGTCGGTATAGAAAGCAAGCTTTCCTTCCGCGGAGACCGTTATGTTTATCATAGTCTGCGGATAACGTGTCATAACGCTTGCAAGCTCGGAGAGAGGCTTTTTTGCACGCTTGAGGAGGCAAAGAAGCTGTGTTGCCGTAAGCTGACCATCACCCGTGGTTGCGAAATCGCGGAATATAATGTGTCCCGATTGCTCACCGCCAAATGAGTAGTCTCCAATAAGCATCTCCTCAAGAACGTATCTGTCTCCAACCTTGGTAGCTATGAACTGAATATCGTTTGTTTCGCAGAATTTTGGGAATCCAAAGTTAGTCATTACCGTTCCGATGACCGTGTTTTTGTTGAGCTTTCCGCGTTCCTTGAGATCAAGAGCGCACATAGCCATTATCATATCTCCATCGATAAGAGCTCCGTTTTCGTCAACGCAAAGACATCTGTCAGCGTCTCCGTCAAAAGCAACTCCGCAGTCAAGCTTGTTTGCAACGACGTATTTTGCAAGCTCTTCCATATGAGTAGAACCGCATTTGTCGTTTATGTTTACGCCGTTCGGCTTGCCGTTAAGAACGTGTACGTTTGCGCCAAGCTCCTCAAAAAGCGTGCGTGCTGTTGTAGACGCAGAGCCGTTTGCGCAGTCGATAGCGATATTAAGACCGCTTAAGTCATGATGAGCGCTCGTCTTTATGTGTCTTACGTAATCCTTTACGGCATCCTTTGCGTAAGTAAGTCTTCCTACTCCGTCGCCGATCGGTTTTTTGTGAGAATAATCGCGGTCAAGGATTATATCCTCGATCCTTTCCTCAAGCATATCGGGGAGCTTAAAGCCGTTTCCACCGAATATCTTGATACCGTTGAATTCTGCGGGATTGTGAGACGCAGATATCATTATTCCCGCGTCAGCCTTGTATTTTACTACAAGATACGCTACTGCGGGAGTTGGAACTACGCCAAGTCCTATAACGTCCGCACCTACCGAGCAAAGTCCTGCGATCATTGCGCTTGCAAGCATATCCGAGGATACTCTCGTGTCGCAGCCGATAACGAACGTGGGGCGGTGGCGTGAGCCGTCAGTAAGAACTGTCGCGGCAGCTCTGCCTATCTCCATAGCGCGCTCAACGGTCAGCTCGGTGTTTGCGATACCGCGAACGCCGTCTGTTCCAAATAGTCTGCCCATGGTTGTTGTCCTTTCTTATTGTTCGATTTTTTTCTTTGGCACTATGTTGTTTGTTGCCTTGTGGATACTGTTTTCGGGCACGTAGCCACGAACTGACGAGAGGGGATAAACGTTGCTGTTTCGTCCTATTACCGTACCGGGATTGAGAACGCTGTTGCAGCCGACTTCTACGAAATCGCCTATCATCGCACCGAACTTTTTAAGTCCCGTCTCGATAGCACCGTTTTGTGTCTTTACGCTGACGAGCGTTTTGTCGCTCTTTACGTTTGAGGTTATAGCACCTGCTCCCGTGTGAGAGCGATAGCCGAGAATCGAGTCTCCGATATAATTGAAGTGCGGCACTTGAACGTTGTCGAAAAGTATAGCGTTCTTTAATTCGCATGAGTTTCCGACTACGCAATTCTTGCCAACGATAACCGAGCCTCTGATATACGCGCAAGGACGAACCTCTGTATCCGCGCCTATTATAGTAGGACCGAAAATAGTCGCGCTTGGAGCGATCTTCGCGCTTTTCGCTATACGGATATCGGGCGCGGGTGCGTAATATTCGCTTTCGGGAAGCTTTTCAATGAGGGCAAGCACCGTTTCCTTGATGCGTGGCAAGGCAAGCCAAGGATATTCGCAGTTTGAAAGAAGCTCCTTGGCTATCGTATGCTCAAGATCATAGAGCCTTTCTGTTTTTAACTCTGTCATTTTTTCTCCTCCTTTCTTTAAAAATATTTATAAAGTCCTTTTTAAAGGAGCTTTAACTTAGTTAAGCTCGAGGTATTCCTCAAGAGTCATGTTAGAACGATATATCTCGACCGCTGCCTCGCGTCCAACAAAGCGGTAGTGCCACGGCTCGTAGCTATATCCGGTAATGTTTACCTTGTCGGAAGGGTAGCGGAGTATAAAGCCGTATAGATGAGCGTTCTTTTTTAACCACTCAAAAGCGGCGGTGTTCTCAAATCTTTCGTCGAGATTTCCCCCCATGCTGTCGGTGATAAAGTCAAAGCAAAGTCCTGTTTGATGCTCGCTCTCTCCTGCACGCGCTGAGGTCTCGGAGGCTTTTGATTTCGCTTCCTCCTCACTAAAGCCTTGGTTGATGAAATCCGAAACATAGCCGTTATAAAGCGTTTCCTGATAGTCATATGAGCGGTACGCGCTTGTAACGAATAGAGAATCATTTGGCTTTTGTGCACCGTCATCGGCAATATACGCGCCCGCTACTCCGTCGGCAACCATAGCTTTTATCATAGCCCCGAGCGCATAAGCGGCGTTTTTATTTAATTGCAAACTTGCGTTCTTTGCGGGAATATTCAATTCACTCTGAAGAGAAATGAGATTGCTTGGGGTATAATTTTTGCCAAGGGCATTTTCTTTATTGGCAAGTATAAGAAAATCCTTCGCGTTTTCGGGATCAATATAAGGCAGATAAGGGGTAATGTCTATATTGTATGAATCCAATCCGATATCCTCCTTTTTTATCTGTGTGATGGCTTGAATTACAGCAAAGCCATCGTTTGTAAAGAGAATGTCAGCAGGCTCTTTTGTATCGTATAGCTGACGGGTTATCTTTATGGTGTTTGTGGTACTGTCGAGGCGGATCTTTAAGCCTTGCGCTACTGTTTTTTGAAGAAAGCTAAAGGGAACGAGGCACTCGTTCTCGTTTACTATTGCCTGCACAGTCATATCCACCTTTGCACCGTTGATAACGGCAAACTCGCTGTTGTTTTCAAAGCGAAGATAGTTGTTATCGTCCGAGGTGAATTTTATTCTGTCACGAGAGCCGCTTGTGATAAGTCCTGCGAATTTGGCTATTTTTTTCATATCCATGAAAAGTACGTTGTTTATATTGGCTTTTTCATATTCAACGGTATAGGATTCCGTTCCGAGAAATATCGTATAATCATCGGTACACGGCTTGTTGGCGGATTTTTTTATTGCGAGAACTATTCCGAGCACCGTGACAGCAAGTATAGCGATAGCTATGATAACGGCAAAAACGACGAGTATAGGATTCTTTTTTGCAAAACGAATAGCATTTGCGCCATCGGACGTATCGTGAGGCGGGAGCTTGCTTCTGTCCTCGGAGGAATCCAAGCTTTTTTTGAGCATTTCAAGCTCTTCTTTTGAAAGAGGAGACTCTTCGGAGGAATAATTTTCTTTACGTTTCATTATATGAGTATTCCTTTTGATGAATTACGGTTTACTTTCTATTATAAAGAAAAACGGAGATGTCGGTGAGTTTACTATTTTTATTTGAGTGCAACAGACCTTATGACGAGATAGGGAAGCGAGATATTCGTTGACGAGCTTGCCCTCTGCCTCTCCCTCCGCGTGTCCTGGGTAGACGGCTACAAGTATTATAGCATCTTTGTCCATAAGCGAAATAGCCGCTTCAATGGCGGGGAGAGTAGTCTCTCTCATCGTAGTTACCGTTTTGTCGCTACCGGGGAGATATCCAAGATTGAACATACCAGCCTTTATAGACTTGTCAACGTATTTTTTTACGTTGTGGTGTGAGTCAAGTATCAATGTGTAGTTGTCGGGACAGCCGCTTTTCTTTAAATGAGCAGACGTGGATTCAAGAGCTTGATTCTGAACATCAAAGGCGTAAACGTGTCCGTTTTCTCCTACAGTTTTTGAGAGAAATTCGGTGTCGTGCCCATTACCCATGGTGAAATCAACGGCAATATCTCCTTCTTTAAGGTGAGTAAGTATAAAATGCTTTTGAAGGTCGAGAAGATCTATCATTTTTTGTCTCCGTGTAAGATTATTTTTTCTTTTTGTCGGGGGGATTATGTAAGTCGCTTCTTAAAAACTTCATTGAGCGTTCAACAGAATCCTTTGAGTTGTACCAAGGTTCTTCATCGTATCGGTAATCGAATTTTTTGCAGAACCAGCTAACATCCCCGTTAAGCGTTTCCATGTAAGACTCAACTATTCGAGCCGCTTCCTTTATCATTTCGGGAGAACGTTTTTTTGAGAGCCTGTCCGAAGCGCAAGCGATAAGTCTTTTGTAATGAGGTAGGCAGAAATAAGGCTGCGCGGAGAATTTTGCTCTGAACTCCTCGTCCTCGTCCCATAAAAAGACTGCCGTTTCGATCATGTGGTTGAAATGAAACTCGATTCGTCGGCATACGTAACAGCTTTCTTCAAGCGAGGAAATACGCTTTATAGGACGCTCGCCCGCCTTTTGCAGAAAACCTCCGTTCTTTATCTCGTCCTTTAATTCCGCAAGGTGACTCTCAAGTGTCAGTGCCATGCCAAGACGGTTCTTACGTGTGAACATCATGTCATAGTGCGTTCGGCAGAAGCCCTCTTTATTTGTCATTATACGGATATCGGGCTCCATCATAGACGCGCCGAGAATCAGTTCAAGCTCGTTGTCCTCAAGCTTGTTGTAAAGAGTACAGAACGGACAACCGCACGAAGCATCGTCGCGTGAAGCCTCAAACGCCTCATTTACGGGTATCGTATAAATATGTTCCATAAATTTTCTCCAAATAATACTTGCCTTTTTTAATAAAAAAAGGTATAATAATTATAATAGATGAAATTATACCTTACCGTTGATAACAATATATTACATTATAACATATATACTCTGTATTTTCAAGGGTTTTTGTGATTTTTGACGCATAAAGGAGAGATATGGATTTACAAACAGTCGAAAAAGATCAATATATAAAGATAGACGGTCTTGATTTTTTTGATATAGGTCAGATATTCGATTGCGGTCAAAGCTTTAGATTTGACGAGGTAAAAGAAAGCGAACACGAAAAGGAGTTTTCGGGCGTGGCTTTCGGGCGTTTCGTATCGTTTGCGCAAGACCGAGACACTCTTTATATATACGGCACTGACGAGCGCGAATTTAATATGATCTGGCGCAGATACTTGGGACTTGATATCGATTACGGCGAAATACGCAAGGATATATCCGAGCATTGTTCATCTGCCGTAATGCGAGATGCTATGGAGACAGGACGGGGAATAAGGATACTGAGGCAAGACCCGTTCGAAACAGTCGTGTCGTTTATCATTTCTCAAAACAATAACATTCCGCGAATAAAGAATATAATCGAAAATCTTTCGCGCGAGTGCGGAAGAGTGATAGAAATTGACGAGTGTATGGAAAAGCATATGTCGGGCGTCTCCTCTCTTTGCGCGTTCCCAACGGCAGAAGCTATTGCTTCAATAGGCAAAGACGGACTTTTCGCGCTTCGTACAGGCTTTCGCGCGGGGTACATAGCAGACGCGGTAGAGCGCATTATTGACGGCAGACTTGACCTTGAAGCACTGAAAAAATGCGAGTCAAATGAGCAGGTAAAGCAAGAGCTTTGCACCGTCCGCGGTATAGGACCGAAGGTCGCTTCCTGCATAACATTGTTCGGACTCGAACGCTATTCATCGTTTCCCATTGACGTTTGGATAAAGCGCGTAATGCAAAAATATTTCCCCGAAGTTCCCGAAAAATTCGACCCCAAGGAATATTTCGGCGCATACGCGGGAATAGCGCAACAGTATTTGTTTTATTATGAGAGATTTCAATGATCGAACAGATCAAAACAAAAACGGAACTGAAATTCAGTTCCGTTTTTGTTTACTTAATTATCCGAATTTTTATCGTTGTCAGAATCTTCTTTTTCGGAATCTTCTTCAACGTCTGACCTTTTCGGGAGCGGCTTCTGTTTTTATTATGTTGTAAATCAAATTTTAATTTATCGGTTAGTTTGGTTTGACGAAATGGCAAGGCACGAACGAAGCGGTTATCACAAACCTTGTAGGGACAGGCGTCCTCGACTGTCCGTTACAAACGCATTGAATTTATAAAATTGATTAAATATTATAATAAAGTTTTATTCTTCTCCGTGAAGAATATCAAATTTGCTCGTTTGCGGACAGTCGAGGACTGTACAGTGTAGTATGATAGTATACAGGTAGTGCAAGATGATTGTATACAGTTTTGTGATATAATAAAGGCAGAAAAATGACCACAAAGGAGGTTATTAAAATGCCTTGGAAGGACAAAACTGTGGAAGAATTAAGAAAAGAATTTGTAGAGG
>JAZNEM010000104.1:0-4154 GCA_045588595.1 Eubacteriales bacterium | reverse complement strand
AGAAATCTTATTTTACGATAGACCTTTTTACCATTATATCATTTTTTATGGTTGTAAGTCAAATCAAGCTTTTTACGTTTGCAATTAAATTTGATAAATAATGATTCTATTGACGCCGTTACAGACAAATGGCAAAATCTGTTTTTAACTTTTTTGAGGGTTTTGATAAAAAATTTTCTTTTTTATCAAAATTATGAACTTTTTTATTTTATAAAAATTATTCTTCTATCATGGGGATCTTCATAATAGATCTTAACTCATCTCTGTCAAGGAAAGGCGCGAGGTCCTCAAGCGGAGGACTGAAGAGTGAGCCGTCGGGAAGCTTTTTGGTCGCGCTCTTTGGCTCGAAGAATTGAGTTGCGTCAACAAATATTTCGGCAAGGAATGCACCTTCGGTATTGAATGCAGTGTCAAGCGTTTTTTCTATCTCCGTATTCTCGTGGCAGGCGGCGTATGGATAGCCGTACGCCCAAGCGAGCTTTTCAAGCGATGGGAAAGAAAGGTCGTTACTTTCAGGACCGATACCTACCTTTGTGTGATGCCCAAAGATATTGGTCTGTGTCTGGCGGATAGAATGGTATCCGTCGTTATTTATAACGAATATCTTGATAGGCAATTTATTAGTAAGGATAGTCTGAAGCTCCTGAAGATTCATCTGTATGCTTCCGTCACCCGAAATACAAACTATCTCCTGCTTGCCCAATGACACGCAAACACCTATCGCTGCGGGAAGATCGTAACCCATGGAAGCCGCACCCGAGTTGATGATAAAGCGCTGTCCCTCTTTTATTTCATAGCCGTGGCTTCCGACAACGCACGCAGTTCCGTTTCCAACGACAGTGGTGTATCCTTTTGGAAGTCTTGAAGAAAGCGCACCTATAAATGCGTAAGGATTGGTAAGACCTTTTGCCGTCTTATGACGCTCAAGAACTACTGGGTATTTCTTTTTCCACTCGCGACAGGTCTCTTGCCAACCGTTTTCAGCATAGAAGACCTTGCTTTCTGAAAGCTTATTTGACATCACGGAAAGGAAATCAAGAGCATCAGCGTGGATAGGCGTTTCAACGTGTAAAGTAGGTTTTTTAAGTTCTTCCGCATCAACGTCTACCATGATAACGTGAGCTTCTCTCGCCCAAGTCTTCCAGCTATATCCGACCTGACGTATCGACAAACGGTTTCCGACCGAAAGAACAAGGTCAGCGTTCTGTACGGCAAAGTTGCCCGCGCGGTCGCCCATGATTCCTCCGCGTCCAACGTAAAGCGGGTCAGCGTCCGCCATCATATCTATATTATCCCAACCCGTTACTACGGGGATATTCAGCTTGCTAATGACTTCTTTGAACTTTTCAAAGCCACCCGACAAACGAATACCGTTACCGGCATAAAATACAGGGCGTTCAGCCTTTGCTATTTTTGCGAGAACGTCATCTATAACGGCTTCGCTTACCTTGGGAGCGCAGTCGGTCTGTTCGTTTTTGGGATCGTATCCGATAAGCCCGTCAGTTTCTATCGTGCAGCCTTGGAAATTGAGCGGAATATCGAGCCAACACGGACCGGGTCTGCCGTGTGTAGCGAGATAAAGAGCCTTTTCAAGCGCATAGCGGATACGAGAAGGATCTTCTATCATTTCACAATATTTTGTCATAGAGGAAACAGCCTTGGTTATGTCGAATTCTTGGTCTCCGCCGGCTCTTATTCCGAGACCCATTCCTCGAGCCGTGGTGTCATAACGAACCTGACCCGAAATAATGAGCATGGGAATAGAATCGAGCCAACCGCCAACAACTCCTGTTATTGCGTTTGTTCCACCGGGGCCCGTCGTAACACATACCGCGGCTATGCGATTATTTATGCGAGCATATGCCTCTGCCGCTATGGCGCAGGCTTGCTCATGATGATTGTAAAGGCAGTGAAGCCCATCTTTATGTCCGAGCGCATCATTTAAATGCATCGCGCCGCCCCCCGTTACCGTGAAGCAATCGGTTATTCCGTGAGTTACCAAAAAGTCGGCAACATAATCTGCAAGACGAATTTTCATATTATCAGTCTTGATACCGTTGGTATCAAACTCCTTTTTCTTTTTTATATTTTTTTAGGGAGCGATCTCCGAAAGCTCCGTTTGTGTCTGTTTTTTGTCGGAGATACGCGAGATGCTCCCTATGAGCAATTATCGAGTTGTTATGCGTTTACAGCTTCGATTATGGTCTTTGCCATATAATCTATCATCTCGTCGGTCATTCCGGGATACACGCCTACCCAGAAAGTCTTTGACATGATAGTATCGGTATTCGTGAGATCGCCAACGATACGGTATCCCTCTCCGCTCTTTCTCATCTCGTCAAAGCAGGGGTGCTTGGTGAGGTTTCCTGCAAAGAGCATACGGGTCTGAACACCGTGATCCTCAACGTAATTTACTATTTTTTCTCTGTCAACTTCCTCGTGGCATGTGATAAGGAATCCAAACCATGAAGGATCGGAGTTCTCACACGCTACGGGAAGAATAAGCTTGTCCGAAACGGGTGCGAGAGCCGCTTTCAAACGCGCGAAGTTGTGGCGGCGGCGCTTTACGAATTCAGGGAATTTCTTAAGCTGCGCACAGCCAACAGCCGCCTGCATATCGGTAGCCTTGAGGTTATATCCAAAATGAGAATATACGTACTTATGGTCGTATCCGAGAGGCAATTCACCGTACTGACGGTCAAAACGGTGACGGCAGAAGTTATCCACGCCCGAGGGACATACGCAATCACGCCCCCAGTCGCGAATCGAGCGGATTATCTTTGCAAGAAGCGGATCGTCGGTATATACCGCGCCTCCTTCTCCCATAGTCATGTGATGAGGGGGATAGAAGCTACTTGTTCCAATATGTCCGACAGTTCCGGTCTTGTAGGTCTTGCCGTTTATCGTGTATTCAGAGCCGAGAGCATCGCAGTTGTCCTCAACGAGCCAAAGTCCGTGCTTGTCACAGAACGCCTTTACCGCGCCAAGATCAAAGGGATTTCCGAGCGTATGGGCTATCATTACGGCGCGGGTCTTGTCTGACAAAGCCGCCTCAAGCTTGGTTACGTCGATATTGTATTGAGGGATGGTGACGTCAACGAATACGGGAACAGCTCCGTACTGAATTATAGGCGTTACTGTTGTTGGAAAGCCTGCGGCAACAGTTATTACTTCGTCACCGCGCTTTATCGCTCTCTCTTTGAGAAGAGGGGACGTAAGCGTCATAAAAGCAAGAAGATTTGCGGATGAGCCCGAGTTAACGAGACTGCAATGGCGAACTCCGAGATATTCGGCAAAATTCTTTTCGAATTCGTCGGTATATCTTCCCGAGGTCAGCCAAAATTCAAGGGAGCTGTCGACGAGATTGCACATTTCCTCAGCGTCGTATACGCGGGAAGCGTAAGGGATCCTGTCGCCCTCCTTATACGCGGGCTTTGTGTGATATTTCTCGCAATATTCACGCACCTGTCTTAGTATATTTTCTCTTTCTTCACGTTCGTTTACAGAGTTGATCATCATAAAAGATCCATGCCTTTCTGCAGAATTATCTACGTGTTTAGTATGTGTTTTTGAATAAGAGTTTATTTAAATTATCGTGCTTTAAAAACTTTTATAATTACATACACAATTATAATACCATATTATTCATATTTTGTCAATAGTTTTGTTTATAAGTATTCCAATTTGGTCGTATTCTGACGAAAAAGAATATAAATAAATTGCGGTTTGTCGGTGAGGACGCGAAGGACGCGATGAGGGAACTTTTTTGAAAAAAAGTTCCCTCAAACTCCCTCAAAAAACTTCTCAAAAGTAAAACAAAAATCTCCCTATTAAAAAGGGAGATTTTTGTTACTTCGTATTTTGCTTTCAAATAAGATCCTTTATAGCGGATATCAAATTCTCCGCATAAAGAGAAAATCCGTTATTATCGGGGTGCAGATATTCGTCGTAGAAGAAAACAGGGAGAGGGGGTACGAGCGTAAGTCCGTCGATATGCGTAAATCCAAGGCTTACGGCTTCCTTGATAAGCACCTCGCGGCACTCTTCAAAGCTTCCCATAGACTTTCCGTCTCTCTTGTCTCTCCAAATGGGAGAAATATAGAAAAGCTTTTTGTCCTTGTATTCGTTTGCAATAAGAGAAAGATGCGCTCTTG
>JAZNEM010000103.1:0-2777 GCA_045588595.1 Eubacteriales bacterium | reverse complement strand
TTTTGAAAAAAAGTTCCCTCAAACTCCCTCAAAAAACTTTCTAAAACAAGGTTTTGCATAGCCATAACGGCTACACGATAAATCCTTTTCAGGAAGTTTTTTGCCAAGCTTTTTTTCAAAAAAGCGGAAAATCGCGTCCCCCGCGTCTCCCCGATAAATAAAAATTTGAAAGCATTACCTTTTGCGTTTTAGATTTCTTTTCAAGCCTCAAAACCTCTTGTAGATTTTTAACAATTTTTTTGTTTTTTTCGAAAAACCTCTTTACAACTTACACAAATTATGATATAATAAAACCGAGGAACAAAAATCCTCGGTCATATATTTTTCAAGGAGGTCCACTTATGAAAATTACCATTATCGGCAGACAGATGAACGTATGGGATCAGATGAAAGATGCCGTCGAACACAAGCTCGAAAAGTTCGAAAAGTATTTCGGCGACGATTGCACCGCTACCGCTACCTTAAGCACAAAGCGAAACATGAAATGCCTTGAAATTACTATTGTCGCTTCGGGAGTTATCTTCCGCAGCGAAGTTGAAGACGAAACTTTCAGAAACGCGCTTGACCGCGCTATCTATTCGATAGAAAGACAAATTCGTAAAAACAAGACCCGCCTCGAGCGCCGTTTGCGCGATGGCGCTTTCGCAGATGCCTATGACACGGGCGAAGATTACGAGGACGAACCCGAATTCAGAATCCGTCAGAAAGCCTTCCCCATCAAGCCTATGTCCGTTGAGGAAGCTATCATGCAGATGAATCTTCTCGATCATGAGTTCTTCGTATTCAAGGACGAGCAGACCGATGCCATCAACGTCGTCTACAAACGCCATGACGGCGATTACGGTCTTATCTGCGACGCAGAAGATTAAACGCAGGGGACGCGCTTACTTTTCTTTTGAAAAAGAAAAGTGAACAAAAGAAAACAAAACATGGATTATTATAAATAACTGTTTGTAAAACTTAAATTTGTTTATTTACGGGAGGATATTATCCTCCCGTTTTCGTTTGGTTCAATACGTTTGTTACGAACAGTCGAGGACGCCTGTCCCTACAAGGTATGGAGAAAATCGTTTGTATATCTCTCGCCATAAGGCGACGAAAAAAACGATTCATTTTCGTTTAACTCTGTAGGGACAGGCGTCCTCGACTGTCCATTTCATTCAATTAAAATAAAACAAAATGGCTGCATATAAAACTTCTTTAGGGAAGTTCTTTGAGAGCTCGAGAACTTTCTTTCAAGAAAGTTCTCGAACGCATCCTTACGCATCCTCGCGCATTCTCACGCATCCTTAACCGTGGACTTTCAAGAAATCCATACAACGAGCGACTTCCTCCGCTCCTGTGGGATAGAAGCCCTCGCTTTCGACTATCATACCGAAATTATTAGCTTTCGCCATAGCGATTATAGGCTCAAGCGAGACGTGACCCTCACCGAGAGCCTTACCGCGACCGCCGAGGAGACCGTCCATCAAATGAATATACTTAATACGATCCTTAAGGCGTTCGCAGAATATCACGGGGTCGATACCCGCGTTAAACGCCCAATAAACGTCTATCTGGAAATCGAGGTCGGTTCTCTTTTCAAGCTCCGAGAGGATACTTGTACCCCAATATCTCGTTTCAAACTCAACGCTGTGGTTGTGGAAGGCAAGAGAGATACCGTTTGCCGCGAGCTTTTCCTGAGCGGGATCTACTATCTTCACAAAATCATCTATCTTTTCAAGAGTCTCGATCTTCGCCGTGGGAATAACGAAATTCTTATTTCCGATTGCCTTATGAAAAGCTATCGTTTCATCTATCTTATCGGGCAAAAGCTCCTTGAGAGAGCCGTGAGCGCTTCTGATAGTGACCTTTGCGTCCTCAAGCATTTTACAGACCTCGTCGGCGGTATGACCGAAAAAGCCCGCAGACTCAACGTAGGAATATCCAAGCTCACCTACGACCTTAAACGCCGCCGCGAGATCCTTTTCTGCAAGGTCGCACAAGCTATACATCTGAATACCGTATTCGTAGTTCATTTCAAATCTCCTTTTGGATTTTATAAGCTAAATCTAATTATATAAAGTCCAAAAACTTTCGTCAATAGAGGTTTACTTTTGTTTACATTCTTTTAACATTTTGACATATGCCATCACTGACAAAAAAACTGCCTAACATTTCTGTTAAGCAGTCTTTTTTTATTTTTAAGTAATAACTCAGATCTTGAGGTCGTCCTCAGTGATCTCAGTATACTTAGCTGCGGTAGCTTTTCCAAGAGCAACGGTAACGATAATACCCTTTACGGTCTTACCGTCCTTAAGCTGTTCTCTAATATCCTCGATAGAATCACAACCCTTAACGGCAATAACTACGCCAGTTCCGAGTAAAGCGATCTCAACAGCTTCGTCTCCAAGATCTTCCTTAACCTGTTCAAGCGTATAGGGTTCTTTATCCTCTGCCGCCTTGTTGATCTTCTTAGCATAAGATTCAGATATGTTGGAGCAAGATGCAAGAGCCATGCAAAGAACTACGAGAGCCATAGCAACAGCCAAAAGTCTTACAGATCTTTTCATTGTAACGTCCTCCTTTCTACAGTAATTTATCCATAAATATTATATTACAAAACGCCGTTTTTGTCAAGTGAAAATCACATTTTCTTCACTTCTTTTTCACTTTTTTCAAGACCCTTGAGCAAACGTCACAGACTATTACCGATAACACGGCAAGTCCGCACGTATAAACAAAAACATTTCCAATACGTGTATAAAGTGTCTTCTCGCTCCGCAAATGTACGTCCT
>JAZNEM010000102.1:0-2532 GCA_045588595.1 Eubacteriales bacterium | reverse complement strand
ACCTCTTTCGAGATATGCCGTGTTTCTGAAAGCTGTCCTTTAGAGTGGCGCCCTAAAGACTCGGTATTTTTCTGGCGTGCCTTGAGGGATTCGAACCCCCGACCTACTGCTTAGAAGGCAGTTGCTCTATCCGACTGAGCTAAAGGCACATACTGCATAAATGCCGCATATAAATGCGGCATTTATTTTATGGAGCGAGTGATGGGAATCGAACCCACGCGACCAGCTTGGAAGGCTGGGATTCTACCATTGAACTACACTCGCATTTTTGCGGTTTCTCAAAACTGCTTTATTATTATACCTCAAAGCTCTTTATTTGTCAATAGTATTTTGAAAATTTTTTTAACTTTTTTATTTATATCTTCTATAACCACTAAAAACTGATTTTTTAGTTCCACACTTTCATTATGTGAAACAACAATATCATTTTATTTTAAATACATCAAATTGTCTTATTCAGTTTAAGTTTAAAGTTAAAGTAAGGTTACATTATTTGATTATTTACAACCATCTTCAAATCCTTTATAATAAGGAAAAAAGAAAAATATTTTAAGGAGAAATATCATGCGAATTTTAAAAATCGCTCTTTCGTTTGTTTTGATATTTGCTATGCTGTCGCTCGCTATCGCTTGTGACAAAGGAACTGCAAATCAAGCAGAGACCTCTCAAAATACAAATGAGACATCAAATGTTACAGAAGAACCGTCCGACAATACAAATGAAACACCCAAAGAATCGGAAAAGGTCGAGGAAGAATTCAAAGCTCCCGAATCTATAAAAATACTCGCTATCGGAAACAGCTTCAGTGACGATGCTATGGCTTATCTTTGGAATCTTTTGAAAGATGCAGGCTGTAAGCAAGTAATAATCGCCAACCTGTACATAGGAGGTTGCACGCTTGACAAGCATTACACTAATATTCAAAACAATTCCGCAAGCTATACCTATAAAAAGAACACGAACGGCTCGTTTGTGAACACCGAAAACAGCACTGTTCTCCACGGCTTAAACGATGAAGAGTGGGATCTTATCACGCTCCAGCAAGCAAGCGGGTCGAGCGGCAAACGTGCTACGTATTCACACGTTAACGATATCCTTGACACCGTTGAAACAACAAATCCGCAAGCTAAGGTCTATTGGCACATGACTTGGGCGTATCAGCAAAATAGCACTCATAACGATTTTGCGAGCTACAACAACAGTCAAAAGACTATGTACGAATCTATCACAAATGCAACCGCCAAGGAGATCCAATCAAATTCTCGATTTGTTGGTATAATTCCCTCGGGAACGACTATACAGAATCTTCGCACCTCGTTCCTTGGCGACACTCTTACCCGCGACGGATATCACATGAGCAAAGACTTTGGTCGCTATTCGGTAGGTCTTACGTGGACAGCTACTATTTTAGGTGAAAAAGCGCTTGATGAGATAGATTGGGTCCCCTCTTCCTATACCTATCTTTCCTCGCATCTGAATATGATCAAGGACACTGTCCGCGATGCGTTGAAAACTCCGTTTAGCGTAACGAATTCAAAATACACAGTCTCTTCAAGCGATAGCGAGATTTTGAAAAGCTTGAATTTAGACCCCGCAAAATATACATCTTTATTATCCGCAAACGATTGGAATAAAAACGCTTACTATAACTCCACAAGCTCATCTAACTGGAACGTTCTCAACACCTCCGCAAACACTTCAAATACAAATCTTCAAAAATTTGCCGCAACGAAGCTCTTTACAAAAGATCAGATCCCCGTCGGTTCTGTTATAATTGTAGATTCTGGATATACATACCGTCCTGAAGGCTGGGTAAGCTTGACGGACAAATCCGCTAATCCTTCGCGCCAAGGTGAAGTCTCCACCAACTTCGTAAAAGTAACGTCATCTTGGTGGGGCAACTACGTTTACCGTGGATTCAACTTAAAGCACGGTGATGCGACGTATAGCACAGATGCTGAATATCTTGAGCTTATATCCCACCTCCGTATTTACGTTCCCACAAAGTAATAATTTAATCGGATACAAGGAAAAATACCTTGTATCCGATTTTTATATAAAGTGACAAAATTTCTATTGAAATAATCAAGATTTCATGGTATAATAACCTTAATATAAATAACTTTAAGGAAGTATTATGAAAAAATACGCTTCGATATCAAATTTTTTCACGCCCGACTATATGTTCCGCTCATTTGACGAAGTGACCCCCGAATTTTTGCATTCGATTGGAATAAACGCTCTGCTTATCGACATCGACAACACACTTGCTCCCTACGAACAACCCGATGCGGACGAGCGCATAATAAATTGGTTCAAAACTCTCAAAGATGCGGGAATAAAAGCGGCTCTCATTTCTAACAACCACTCCCCGAGAGTCGAACGTTTCAATGAAAAATTAGGACTTATAGCATACGCCGACTGCGGCAAACCGAAGAGCCGTATGCTTCTTGTCGCTATGGAGCAGATGAGATCAAGTACCTCTGACACAGCGGGGCTTGGCGACCAGATACTCACCGACACGGCGGCGGC
>JAZNEM010000101.1:0-6326 GCA_045588595.1 Eubacteriales bacterium | reverse complement strand
CCTGAAAAAGATTTATTGTGTAGCCATTATGGCTATGCAAAGCCTTGTTTCTGAAAGTTTTTGAGGGGAGTTTGAGGGGAACTTTTTTCAAAAAGTTCGACTTGCGCATCCTCCCCGACAAACCGAAATTTTGTTTGATGTAAGTCTCTGTTATATGACCTATATATCTGTTTCCCAAGCAGGAATATCCTTTAGCTTGCTCCAAACGAACTTGCCCATATTTTTTCCGCCAAGCTCATTGAGGTGTATGTTATCAAGCTGATAATCTCTTGCTTTTACACGTCCATATCCAAGCCCCGACTCGCAAAATACGTTTATAACAGGGACACCGTTAAGTCTTGCGACACGCTCAATGATCTCGGCAAACTCAAATTGAGGTATTCCTCTACTGTTATTTGGTTCTCTGGGGTCATGATCGTTTCCGCCTATCATGATTATAACAACGATCTGCGCTTTTGTATTCTCTTGCAAATATCTTATACATTGATTGAAGCAGCCGCAAAATGATACGTCATCGGTATCGTATATGTTACCGACCGTCGCGCCCTCATTTGGCAAGACCTCAAGCGTGATAAGGTCGGCTTTTTCCTTGCCGTCGTCCATATTCATGACCGCGCGTTTGACGTTCCCCTTTCCATAACCGTCGGGGGTCAGACAACCGCCGGGGATACCGAGATTTACAACTTTCATTCCCGAAAGTTCTTCCACAACGGGAACGTATTTTCCTTGTTTAATGCTCGTCATGGAAGTTCCGTATGCGTACCACAGCTTGCCGTCCCAGTGATTACTCATTTTTTATACTACTCCTTTAGGTATACTTTTATAAAGTTCGTCGATCTTACTCATCAAACAGAGAGTTTATCTCCTGAATTGTCTTGCGGACAAGAAGATCGCCGCCTACGTGACCCGAGTGTCCGCTTCCGACGAACGCGGAATAGTGGCTTCCTTTTTCCGCCTTTTCGGTGGGGAGATATCCGTAGCAACCGCAGCAAAGCTCAACGAGGAAGGTCTGCTTTGCCTTGCTTCTTGCTCGGATCTGATTGCCGTAATTCAAGAAGAGCTCATAGGGGCTTGTCGCAAACGCAACGTCGCCAAGACGCATGATATGTACTTCGATAGGATATACATCGATTTTTTGCTGAAGCTTATATCTGTTGATCGTACCGCTGTGTATCAACATTTTCGCGTTGTCTTGGAAATTTATCGTATCGGGGCAGGTAGCAAAGAAATCGCGAATAGTCTTTTCCGCTTTTTCGTATTCCTCGATAGTTACCTTGCGCAGAGGCATATCGACTGTGAGATTCTTGTGTGTGAAAGTGGTTTCGGTAAAGTATTCGGTGACGTCCTCAAGCGCCCAGAATATCTCGGTAGCGATACGTTTTGCCGCCTTTTCACAGCCCTTGATCTCAAACATAGAGGGGTCAGCGCGGCGCTCGATAGCTTTATCCTGCGGGATATTGGGGTCGTTTTTGCAAACAGGGGAGGGGACCCAACGGATAAGGTCTATGGGACACATATCGCCTGCGGGAGAGATAAGTCCCAAGAAGTTTACGTCTTCACCGTACTTCTCTCTGATAAGTCCCTTGACCTTGCCCATGTAGTCGGACGAGATAAAGTTCTGATGCTGAAGCACCTGAGCGGGACAAGCTACGTTTGCGACAACGCCCGTGAGCTTTTTGTCTGTGTCGTAGGTGAACATCAATTCGATGCCCGAATCGTTGCCCGATTCAAGCTCGGTGAAGTTTGCGTCGTTAGATTTGCCCCACATCTTCGCAGAGCCGTCGTCGTAGCAAACACGTCGGCAAAGACCGACAGCCGCGCGGCCAAATCCAAAAGCAAACGCGCCTTCTTTGCGGGAGTTCCACGCTTCACATGCCGCGCGGACTATTCTTTCTATAAGGAAATCTCTGGCTTCCTCGCCCTTTATAATATCGTCGGATTCGTCGTGAGTTAAGGGAACGTACTTAACGCGGTCGGGCTTTAATTTGTTAAGTATCTCAAGAGCGCGTCCGCCCAAAGCATTGGCAATGTTTGCGTATCCCATAGAGGTATGGGTATGGATAGCGTTTATCAAAAGCTTGCTTTTGTCAAAGCCGCAATCGTCGGGAAGCGCATCTCTTACCATATTTAAGAAAGTGCTGCTCGTAGCCGAGAGGTCACAGCTGATGAATACCATTTGCTCATCTCCGCACTCAAGCGCGAGAGCCGTGACCGCTATGGGCGTTTCTACCTCACCCGATATTCTTTCGTAAAACTGACCGTCAAGATTGACTCTTCTTCCTTCGGGAACGATGCTGACTTCGCTCCAACCGATCTTTATCTTGTTCATAGATGGTTCTCCTTTTTGATTTCAAATTTTGATTTATCGGAGACGCGGGGGACGCGTTCGAGAACTTTCTTAAAAGAAAGTTCTCGAGCTCTCAAAGAATTTCTTGAAAAAGATTTATTATGTAGCCGTTATGGCTATGCAAGACCTTGCTTTAGAAAGTTTTTGAGGGGTTAAGGGGAACTTTTTTCAAAAAGTTCCCCTTGCGCATCCTCCCCGATAAACCGCAATTTGTTAATTTTGATCTTTTAATGTAACAAGCAATTTTTATATATTATCACAGAACTTGCGTATTCTTTCTATTGCTTCGATAACGCTTGCTTTCTCGCCCGAGTAGCTCACGCGCATATATCCCTCTCCGCACTCACCGAATGCGTTACCCGGAACGCATACGACCTTTGCTTCATCAAGCAGACGGTTGCAGAATGTCGCGCTGTCCATGCCCGTTCCCTTAATATCTGGGAAGAGATAGAACGCGCCCTTGGGATCGTTGGGGACTATTCCTTTTATAGAAGCGAAGCCCTCTATCGCTATCTTGCGGCGCTCTTCAAAGTCCTTGCGTATCTCCTCGATAAATTCGGGATGCTCGAGAGCAAAGACCGCGCCGTGCTGTGCGGGGGTGTTGATGCAGGAATTGAAATACTCCTGAACCTTTGTCATTCTGTCGATTATTCCGCGGGGACCCGCAACGTATCCGAGTCTCCAGCCCGTCATCGCGTATGCCTTTGAGAATGAGTTTACAACGATAGTTCTCTCTTTCATTCCCTCGTACTGCGCGATGGACAAAGGCTTTGCGCCGTCGTAAAGAAGCTGTCCATAGACCTCGTCCGAGAGAACGAGCAGGTCGAGCTCGACCGCGACCTTTGCTATCTCGCGGAGCTTTTCCTCGGGAACTACCTCGCCCGTTGGATTGTTTGGGGAGTTTACGATAAGCATTTTCGTCTTGCCCTTGACGTATCTGCGTCTTATCTCCTCTGCGTCCATGCAGAATCCGCTCTCAAAGGTGGTGGGAACGGGAACTGCAACACCGCCGCAATAGCTGACGGTCTTTTGGAAATTGAGGTACTGCGGGTCTTGTATAAGTACCTCGTCACCGGGCTCTAATATTACCTGCATTATGAGCGCAAACGCACCCATTCCGCCGTTGGTTACCATAATTTCTGTCTCGGGGTCAAAGAAGTCCTTCGCTATAAAGCCGTTCTTCGAGATAGCCTTGCGAAGTGCTAAAATTCCCGCGTTGGGAGCGTAATGCGTGTTGCCCGCCATGAGAGCGTCGGCACATGCCTTGCATATCGCAAGATTCGTATTCTGGCAAGGCTCTCCGATTCCCATGCTGATAACGCCCGTCATTTTCGCCGCTTTATCGAACATGGTTCTGATAGCACCCTGATCTGTGTTTTGCGCTTTTAAATTTAATCTGTCAAATCCTGTCATGCTTTTTCCTTTCCATTTATAAGCTTTACGTATTCGACGAACGTTTCCATAGCGTTCTTCATTGCGGGTTCGTATACTTTAAATTTACAGGTGTGTGCCACGTGTCCCGAGTCATATTCTTCGTCATAAATTCCAAAGCGGAAGATAGCACCGGGGGCTTTCATGATATACCATCCGAAATCCTCGGAGCTCATGCGAGAGGGAAGCTCGCGCATAACGTATCCAAGATCTTTTACTACCTGTCTTACGTCTTCTACTATATGTTCTTCATTTATGATAGGTCCTGTGCTCATGTGCCAGTCTATTTCGGTACGTCCGCCGAACTCTTTGGCAACTCGGCTGCATATTTCAAACGTTCTCTTTTCCATTCTCGACGCAAGCTCCATGTCGTAGAATCGGAAAGATATGTCCATTTCGCATTTGTCGCAAATGATGTTATGAACAGTTCCGCCCGAGAATCTTCCGACAGACCAGATGTAAGGAAGGTCGCCCGCTTCTTCCTTGATAGCGGCTTTAAGCTCCGTGTATGCCGCGTTTGCCATGGCGATGGCGTCAATGCCCTCCGAGGGAACGATAGCCGCGTGAGCTGCCTTCCCAAAGAAAGTAATTCTCAAAGGAATACAAGCCGCCATATATTCACCGAAACGTATGCCGAGCTCATGCGCGGGAAGTTTTGGTTCGCAATGAGTGGTAAGAATATGGTCAACACCGTCCATAACACCGTTGTTTACCATCATTTCAGCTCCGCTGATAGCACCCTCCTCACTGGGCTGGAAAATAAGACGAACGCGGATATTCAAAGAATCCTCTATCTCCTTTAAGCATCTTGCGACACCGAGCAGAACAGCGGTGTGCGAATCGTGACCGCAGGCGTGCATTATGCCTGCCTTTTTGGAGGAAAAGGGAACTCCGCTCTCCTCTTGAATGGGAAGAGCATCCATGTCCGCGCGAAGAGCTATGCACTTTTTACCGTGTCCAAGCTCCGCTACAACGCTGCATTTGCCGTATTTTTCGGTGTACTCGATGCCTAACGCGTCAAGCTCCGCTTTAACGATAGCCACTGTTTCGTCAAGGTCAAAGCCGACCCCCGGAACTTGATGTAATTCTCTGTAAAGCTCAATGACTCTAGGAAAATTCTTGTCGTAATTCATGGAAAACCTCCTTTACCACTCTATGAGCAAAACGGTATCTTTAGCGATAGATCTTGCATCAAACGCCATAGAAAGCAGGTGGTTTTTGTCGAGTATATAATATCTCGCGTCGGAGAGGTCAACGCCCTCGATGTTGAGCTCCTGCGTTTCTCCCGTTCTGTTCACGATCATAAGCGCGTTTTTCTTTCCGTTGGTCGCGGATACCGCGTAGAATCCGTACGCGTCGCAGTCGATCACCGCCTCGGTCTGTGTTCCGAGCTCGTAGAGCTTACCGAACGCAACGAAAGAGTAATACGTAGCGGTGGGCTCATTCGTGAAAGGAGCAAAGAATCCGCCGTAAGCAGTAGCCTCAACTCTTGTGTCGTAATACATAAGCATATCGGCATGTCCGTTCTGAAGCGCAAGCATCATGGCAGCCGCCGAGGACGCCGCAAACGAGCTTCCGTGATTTTCGGGAACGAATGCGGGAGCGTTATTCCACTCGTTTATATGTATCTCAACGTCGCCGTATCCGTACTCGGAAAGAGTTTTATGTACGTATTCGTCCATCGCGACGGTCTTGGATACACCGCGATAGCTGTGCCAAGAGAAGAAGTCCATAGGAGAGCCGTGCTCCTTTATGTATTTGAGGAAGCCGTTGAAGAATACGATACGGTAGTCGTATTTTTCTTTAAGCGCGTCAGGCTCTATCTTTCTGCACTTGATACTGAACTTTTCGGGGTCGTAGAAGATACCGCAAAGCTCACATGAGCCGTATCCGCCGACCTTTATCGTGTCTCCGAAGCAAGCCTTGAGATGCTTTGCCGTAACGTCGTAAAGCTCGTAGAACTGCTCGGGAGTGCCTCTCCACATCTGGTTCATCTCAAGTTTCGGGTTACCGTCGGGCTCGTTCCATATTTCCCAATATTCGATGCCGTAGTGGAAGCCGTCTGCCCAGCCCTCGTTGTAGTGGCGGACGATATGCTCGCAGATACGCGCCCATTTTTTGAAATCCTTGGGCGGATATATGTGATAGGGCTTTATATTAGCCTGATTTTCAATGGTAACGCCAAGACGGAAAACGGGCTTTACGTCGTAGGAATACATTTCTTTTATAAGCACGTCGGTAAATACGAAATCGTAGGACGCGGGATCTTCAACATCGGCATCAAAATCTCTGAATATGTTGGGGATATCAACAAATCGACCGCTGCCGAAAGCTCCTCTTACGTCGTGCAGACGGGAATAAGGGATCTTTGCGTTGGTCAAATGTCTCATGTGAGTGAAGTCGAATTTGAGGAAGCCTCCCGTAAAGGGCGGTTGTCCTACGGCGTGCATCGGCTTTATCTTGCCGAGATTTTTCTGTGTGTCGATTCTGATCGTCGTCATTTTGTTACCTCTCTTTAAATTTTTTGTTTTGTTATAAAAATTTTAAG
>JAZNEM010000100.1:0-16699 GCA_045588595.1 Eubacteriales bacterium | reverse complement strand
GGCATTTTAATATGTCATTATTCGGATTTGAGAGAAAAAGACTATAGGACTTTAATCGAGGCAGGAGAACAAAAAATTATTAAACTTCGAGATCAAGATTTTATGGTTTTTGAAATATAAGATAACCCCGACAGGTCTCTGAAATCTGTCGGGGGTATCTATTTGTTTCTGTAGATCAAATTTAACTCTTATAAGCAAACTTCCTTATGAGAACCAGCCTATGACATCTGTTTTTTGTTTAAAGAATACTATTAAGGAATTGTTTAAGTCTTGGATGCTTGGGATTGTTGAACACTTCTTCGGGCGAACCGTCTTCGGCTATAACACCATCGTACATGAAAAGAACTCTATCCGCAACCTCACGCGCAAATCCCATCTCATGAGTTACAACGACCATCGTCATTCCCTCTTTTGCAAGCTCTTTCATGAGGTCAAGCACCTCTCCGACCATTTCGGGATCGAGTGCGGAGGTAGGCTCATCAAACAACATTACTTTTGGGTTCATAGCAAGCGCGCGAACGATAGCCACACGCTGCTTTTGTCCGCCTGAAAGAGTTGAGGGATAAACGTTAGCTTTGTCCTCAAGTCCGATTCGCTTGAGCAAAGTCATAGCGCGTTCTCTTGCATTGTTTTCTATATCCGCAACAGTCGTGGTGATGGTTTTATCCTTTTTCTTGGCTCTGCGGAGATTTCTTTTACCAACGTACACGGGAGCAAGCATTATGTTTTCAAGAACCGTTTTGTTATTGAAAAGATTAAATTGCTGGAAAACCATTCCGATATGCTCTCGGTGCGTATTGATATTGACCCTTTCGTCCGCAATGTCTACGCCTTGAAAGAAAATAGAGCCGCCGCTCGGATCTTCCATACAGTTAAGGCAACGCAAAAACGTTGACTTACCGCAACCAGACGGTCCGATAATGGTTATTTTTTCTCCGTTGGAAATATCGAGGTCTATTCCGTGAAGCACAGTATTTTTTCCGAAACTTTTAGTAAGACCGCGCACCGATATTATCGGCGTTGAATTATGCTGTTCGTTCACTGCGTTTAAACCTCCTTTCCATCATCTTTATACCAAGCGTTATAAGCATAACGAGCACGAGATATACAAGTGCGAGCATGATATAAGGAATTACGTACTCGTAGTTTGCGTCTCCGATCGCGCGGAACGCTTTTGTGATATCGGTGACCGCAATAAAGCTTACTACCGAAGTCTCCTTTATAAGTACGATAAATTCGTTTCCAAGCGTAGGAAGAATATTCTTAATAGATTGAGGAATCACTATTTTTAACATAGCTGTCCAATACGGAAGTCCTACAGCACGTCCTGCTTCAAGCTGACCTGCGTCGACTGACTGTATTCCCGCGCGCATTATCTCTGATACGTACGCACCACTGTTAAGACCGAATATGATAATTGCGACTACGACAGCGTTTGACGCGAGATTAAGCGAGGGGAGAAGAACGTAATAACCGATAAGAAGTTGGACGACCATAGGTGTTCCACGGAAAAATCCAACGTAAATATCGCATATTACGTTAAGTATCTTTGGAAAGATATTTCGCTTTGGCATAACTTTTACCAAAGCAATGAGTGTACCTAATACGATACCGATTATAAGTCCTAATACCGCAATTTCAATAGTTGTCCACAAACCTTGAAGGACGGTTTTATAACCGCCCTTCGTGATAAATTGCGAATAGAAAATATTCCAAGCGTTATTCATTGCAAATATTTTCTCTTACGGAATTATTTGCCTGCCTGCTTTTTGAGAGCTGCGATAACATCGTCCGCAGTCTTGCATGCATCAAATGCAGTCTCGTCAGCAGGAACTATAAGCATCTGTGCTGCGTTGTAGTAGGACTCGGTAAAGTTGACCGACTGCTTACGGGTCTCGTTTACGGTAAGACCTGCCATAGCAATATCAACGTTGTTCTTACCAACAGAGGTAACAACTGCGTCAAATTCCATATCCTGAATTACAAGCTCCATCTCAAGCTTTTCAGCAATATAAGCTGCGATCTCCATATCGATACCTGCGAACTGATCGCCTTCCTTGTACTCAAAGGGAGCGAAAGCCGCATTGGTAGCAACTACGAGCTGCTTATCAGCCTTTTCAGCGTCAAGCTTAGCGGAAGTAAAGGGTTTGATCCCCTCGCCTGTAGCATAAGCCGCAACGATCTCGTTGAGCTTACCGCTGGTCTTCATTTCAGCAAGAATAGTGTTGATCTTCGTAAGAAGCTCAGGCTGATTCTTATCTACACCGAAAGCATACTCTTCTTCAGTAAGAGCAATGTCGATAACCTTAACGCCTTCGATCTTTTCAACAAGCTGCTTTGCAGGCTGCTCATCGATGATAACATACTTAACAGCACCGTTCTTCATGTCGTTAACTGCAAGACCGCCGTTACTGTAGCCCTTGGACTCGTATCCTTCGATACCGTCAAAGCCCCAGTCAGCATCACCGTCAACGAAATACTGACCTGTAGTACCCGTCTGAACACCGATAAGAGAAGTTTTGTTGCCGCAAGCAGCAAACACGAATACGCCTGCGCAAAGCATTGCAAGCGCCATAATGATAGAGATAATCTTTTTCATTTGTAAAATCCTCCAATGAATAAAATTTTGGTTTCTTTAATTGTATCGCATAAATATGCAAATGTCAAGTCTTTTTGACTATTTAATTATAGTTTTTATGCAATTAATTCATTTTTTGTTAATTTTATGATAAAATTTTACGCAAATATTGACCTGTATAAGAGCTTTTGACAGCGGATACTTCTTCGGGAGTACCTATTGCGACGATAGTACCGCCCTTATCTCCGCCCTCAGGACCGAGGTCGATAATATAGTCGGCGGTCTTTATTACGTCAAGATTATGCTCGATAACGAGAAGCGTATTTCCGTTATCGCACAGTCGCTGTAAAACGCCTATAAGCTTATTTACATCGTCGCTATGCAATCCCGTAGTCGGCTCGTCGAGTATATACAAAGTCTTCCCTGTTCCTCTTTTTGAAAGCTCGGTCGCAAGCTTTACTCGTTGAGCTTCACCGCCCGATATCGTTGTGGACGATTGACCTATCCTGATATAGCCGAGTCCAACGTCGAACAAGGTCTGAAGCTTTTGCTTTATCTTCGGTATACCGTCGAAGAATACGAGTGCTTCCTCAACTGTCATTTCAAGAACGTCAGCGATACTTTTCCCTTTAAAGTGAACGTCAAGAGTATCTCTGTTATAACGCTTTCCTTTGCAGACGTCACACGTGACATACACGTCGGGAAGAAAATGCATTTCTATCTTTTTTACACCGTCTCCCTCGCATGCTTCACATCGTCCTCCTTTGATATTAAACGAGAATCTTCCTGCCTTATACCCTTTAGCTTTGGCATCGGTAGTATTTGCGAAAAGATCTCTTATATCGGTAAACAACCCCGTATAAGTTGCGGGATTTGAGCGCGGAGTACGTCCTATCGGGCTTTGGTCAATATCGATGACCTTATCAAGATTTGATATTCCCTCTATCTTTTTGTGTTTGCCTACCGAGCGTATAGCGCGGTTTAATTCTCTTGACAATGCGGGATTTATTATTCCGTTTACAAGAGAGGATTTTCCCGAGCCCGATACTCCTGTAACACAAACGAAGCACCCAAGCGGGATAGTTACATCTATATTTTTTAAGTTGTGTTCGCTAGCTCCGTTTACAGTAAGGAATTTTCCGTTCCCTTTTCTTCTCATTTCGGGAATGTTTATTTTTTTTCTGCCTGACAGATAAGCACCCGTAATTGAATTGTTATTATTCATAACTTCAGTAGGTGTTCCCGCGGCGACTATATTTCCACCGTGAATACCTGCTCCAGGACCTATATCTATTATATAGTCGGACGACATCATAGTTTCTTCGTCATGCTCAACGACTATTACAGTATTTCCTATATCACGCAATTTTTTCAAGGTCTCTATAAGCTTTGAATTATCGCGTTGATGCAAGCCTATGCTTGGCTCGTCGAGAATATACAATACTCCCACAAGCGCAGAGCCTATCTGCGTTGCAAGGCGTATTCTTTGCGCCTCTCCACCCGAAAGTGAGCCTGATTTTCTTGAAAGCGTTAAATATTCAAGACCAACGCTTACGAGAAATCCAAGGCGAGCGCGTATTTCTTTTATTATTTCCGAAGATATTATTTTTTCGGTCTTATTAGGTGTAAATTTGTTTATAAACTCAAGGCTTGATTCTACTGAAAGTTGGCAAAATTGATCTATATTGATACCGCCTACCGTTACAGCCAATGAAGTAGGACAAAGTCTTTTGCCGTTACAAACGGGACATGGTGCTTCTTCTATGAACTGCTCATAATATTCGTTGTTACCGCTCATGGTTATGCGGTTCTCTATCATCTTTATAATGCCGTCAAAGTGTACTTTTTGATGATGCTCCTCACCGCCAAACCAGCGGTGGATATCATACAATTCTGCTCCCGATCCGTAAAACAATATATCTTTGATCTTTTGAGGCATTTTTTCGATAGGAGTATCTATATCGAATCCGAATCGTTCGCCCAAGGCGATAAACAAAGGTCCGTTCCAGCTTTCTTCTTCCATAGTTTTAAAGCCGTTTACCGCTATTGCTCCTTGGCGCAGAGAGAGGGATTCATCGGGGATCAAACGATCAGGCGCTATTCTTCGCATTTCGCCAAGACCCGCACAGTGTGGACACGCACCTGATGGATTGTTAAAGGAAAACATTCTCGGCTCAAGTTCACCAAATGATATATTATGCTCTTCACAAGCATAGCTTTGAGAAAACTCAAGTTCTTTTGCTTCAACATCTCCTCTTGGCACGGTGACTATGAGAAGATGTCCGTCCGAAAGCCGAAGTGCATTTTCAACAGAATCGGAAAGTCGTGAACGTATATCATTTTTCATTACCAATCTGTCGATAACTACTTCGATATTATGCTTTTTGTTTTTATCGAGCTTTATATCCTCGGAGAGATCGTAAAGACTTCCATTTACTCGCACACGAACGTAACCGCTTTTTTTAGCAGAGGCAAACACCTTTTCGTGCATTCCCTTTTGCGCTCTGACTACGGGAGAAAGCACCATGAATCGCGTTCCTTCGTCAAGCTCCATTATCTTATCTATTATCGTATCGATCGACTGCTTTCGTATCTCTTTTCCGCATACGGGACAGTGAGGTATGCCTATTCTTGCGTAAAGAAGTCTTAAATAGTCGTATATCTCGGTAACAGTACCTACTGTTGAACGAGGATTCTTGGAGGTCGTTTTTTGGTCTATCGATATAGCGGGCGAAAGACCTTCGATAAGATCCACGTCGGGCTTGTCCATTTGACCTAGGAACTGACGAGCGTAAGAGGACAGCGATTCAACGAATCTTCTGTGCCCCTCTGCGTACAAGGTATCAAACGCGAGAGAGGATTTTCCCGAACCCGAAAGTCCTGTGAGAATGACTAATTGATCTCGCGGGATATTTACGTCTATATTTTTAAGATTGTTTACGCGAGCACCGCGTATAGTTATTGATTTTGGCATTTCTGAACACTCTTTTCAAATTTATTTTTCATCGCGAAGTTCTTTGATCTTATCTCTCAAGAATGCCGCTTGTTCAAATTCAAGGCGTCTTGAAGCATTTTTCATTTCAACGGTAAGTTGGGCGATAAGCTTTTCCTTTTCGGTCTTGGTCATCTTTTTCGTTTGTTTCTTGCCCGTCTTTGCGGATTCAACGGGCTTGCCGATCTCGATAACGTCTCGTATATCCTTGCGAATCGTTTTAGGAATAATGCCGTGCTCCGCGTTATATTGCATTTGTATAGAACGGCGGCGGTTTGTCTCACTTATTGCACGTTCCATTGAGCCTGTAATTTTATCAGCGTACATAATTACCTTGCCATCAGCGTTTCTTGCGGCACGTCCAATGGTCTGTATCAAACTTCTCTCTGCTCTGAGGAAGCCCTCTTTGTCTGCATCAAGTATTGCCACGAGTGAAACCTCGGGGATATCAAGACCCTCACGCAAAAGATTTATACCAACCAAAACATCAAATTCACCCAAACGAAGATCGCGTATTATTTGCATACGTTCAAGTGTATCTACGTTGAAGTGAATATATTTAACTTTTATATCGTTGTTTTCAAAATATTCCGTTAGGTCTTCTGCCATTTTACGCGTTAGTGTTGTGACAAGCACACGCTCGTTTTTAGCCGTGCGTATGCGTATTTCTCCCATAAGGTCATCGATCTGTCCGTCTATGGCTCTGACCTCTACCTCGGGATCAACAAGACCCGTTGGACGAATTATCTGCTCTACCGTTTGCTCGGAATGCTCCGCTTCATAATCTCCAGGCGTTGCGCTTACGAATATCGTTTGGTTAAGCTTTGATTCAAACTCCTCGAAAAACAACGGTCTATTATCGTAAGCTGACGGCAGTCTAAAGCCATAATCAATAAGATTCTTCTTTCTTGCGGTATCTCCCCCGCTCATTCCGCGCACCTGCGGAAGCGTAACGTGAGATTCGTCAACAAGCAAGAGAAAATCCTTTGGAAAATAGTCGAGCAATGTATAAGGAGTAGACCCTGCGGGTCTCCCCGCAAGGACTCTGGAATAGTTTTCGACACCGGAGCAGAATCCTACCTCTCGCAGCATTTCCATATCGTATTTGACACGCTCCTCTATGCGTTGCGCTTCGAGCAACATATCTTCAGATTTGAAATATTTAACGCGCTCGATCATTTCGTTTTCGATCTCGGCAAGAGCATGTAATTTTTTTTCGTTAGTTACGGCATAGTGAGTAGCGGGATAAACGGGCGCGTAGGTCAACTCGCGCAAAACCTCCCCTGTTACTACGTTTATTTCAGAAAGTCTATCTATCTCGTCTCCGAAAAACTCTATGCGCAGAGCTTTATCGCGCATATTTGCGGTTATAAGGTCTATAGTATCCCCTTGAACGCGGAATTTATCTCGCTCAAGTGCGAGATCGTTTCTATCATAGCTTATAGACACGAGGCGGCGTATGAGCTCATCTCTGCTTATTTCCATTCCGGGAGATAACGGTATTAGTAATTTACTGTAATCTTCAGGATCGCCAAGAGAATATATGCACGAAACACTTGCGACTATAATGACGTCTCTGCGTTCGAGAAGAGAAAGCGTAGCACTATGGCGCAGCATGTCTATCTCGTCGTTTATCATAGCATCTTTTTCGATATACATATCCTTTCCGGGAATATAAGCTTCGGGTTGATAGTAATCGTAATATGAAACGAAATATTCTACTGCATTTTCGGGAAAAAGCTCACGGAATTCAGAGCAAAGCTGACCTGCCAAGGTCTTATTGTGCGCAAGAACAAGCGTAGGCCTATTAGCCTGCGCTATAACGTTTGCCATTGTAAACGTCTTTCCCGAGCCTGTAACACCGAGAAGAGACTGAAATTTCATTCCTGCGTTTACTCCGCGAACAAGCTTTTCGATAGCTTGCGGTTGATCTCCGCTTGGCTTGTAATCGGAATGAAGCTTAAATACCTGATCGATCATATAATTCCTTTTGCTTTTAATTAAATAAGTTCTTTGGCGGATTGATAAATGTGTTCCTTGCTTAATCCTGCGGCATCGTAAATCGATTGACCTTTTTCTCTTGTAGTTATGAAGCTATCATCGGTTGCCATAATTCTAATATTATCACTTTTTAATACGTCCATTCGTATAAGAGCATCGGAAAGATTTGCGCCCATTCCTCCAGCACGTATTTCTTCTTCAAGAAATATAACATGCGCGTTTGGCGGAAGAACAGCGGCAATTTTTTTTGCGACGGTATCATACGGCTTTAATAATTCAAGCAAAATTATTCCCGTAGTGATTCCCTCTTCGTTTAATAGCTTGGAAGCAGATAAAGCTTCGGTAACTATTTTTCCGTGTGTTATTATAATTATCTTACAGTTATCAGAAGCTTGGTAATTATATTTGATACCGATATCTTCCGCGCTTTGTTCACGATAAAATTCTTCCACGACATTTTGATCTTCTATACCGTTTGGATACCGTATAGCGCAAGGACGATTGCTTATATACGCATCTTGAAGTGCCGCGCTTAAAGCGTTTAATGTAATAGGCGTATAGATCCGCATATTTGGAATATGCGAAAGGAACGCTACGTCGAATATTCCGTGATGCGTAGCTCCGTCCGAAGAGTTAAGACCTGCACGGTCTATGCAAATAGTTACGGGTAGGTCTTGCAGTGCAATATCATGAATGATATTGTCGTATCCTCTCTGAAGAAAAGTGGAATACAGTGCCACGAATGGCTTCATTTGATTTGCCGAAAGACCTGCGGCAAATGTAAGAGCATGCTCCTCTGCTATTCCTACGTCAAAGAATCTTTGAGAGATATTTTCACGAAAAGATTTAAGTCCTGTTCCGTCGCACATAGCGGCTGTAATGGCACATATTTTTTCATCGTTCAAGGCTTTATCTGTAAGCCATTTGCCCATGTGATTTGAAAAGGTATCCTTTTCGGTTTTTGCAACACTTTGGGGCTTCATTCCGTGATAGAAGTCGGGGGCTTCTTCAGCAGGGGCAAAACCTTTTCCTTTTTTTGTTTTTAAATGAACTACAACGCTTTCTCCAAGCTTCTTGGCTTCTCGGAGAAGATTTTCCACCTTGCTATAATCGTTTCCGTCTATAGGGCCGAGATACGTGAGTCCCATGCTTTCAAAATAATTAGAACCATATAAAGTGTTTTTAAAGAATTTTTTGACGCCTCTTATAGCCACGAATAAGTGTTTTCCTACAAAAGGGATCTTCTTTATAAAATTACCCGTTAATCTTTTTGTTTTAAAATAGCTTGATTTGGTTCTTAGTTTGGAAAGATTGATTGCGAATCTTCCTATGTTTTTGGAAATGGACATCTCATTTTCATTCAGTATGATAATGAGATTAAGATCCTTTAGGCAGTTATTAAGCGCTTCGTGGATCATTCCACCCGTATATGCTCCGTCTCCGACCACCGCAACGGTATAAGCATCCGATGAATTAAGCTTATCGGATATAGCAAAACCTAAGGCAGCGGACAGAGATGTAGAGCTATGACCTGCTCCAAAACAATCGTGCTCACTTTCGCTTCTGTTAGTAAAACCGCAAAGTCCGCCTGCTTGTCTGAGTGTATCCATGCGTTCATAACGTCCCGTTAGCATTTTATGAACGTAGCTTTGATGTCCGACGTCGAATATTATGTGATCGTAAGGAGTGTTGAACACACGGTGTATAGCCATAGTCGTTTCAACTATTCCTAAATTTGACGCAAGATGACCTCCCGTAGCCGAGACTATTCTTACGAGTTCGTCTCTTATCTCATGTGCCAATAATGGCATCTCTTCTGAGGGAATGCTTTTCAGATCATTCGGCGAATGTATATTATTAAGATATTTTATCTCTTTGTTTTCGGAAGTGTTCATTATAATTTTAGCCTTTCCTGATCTCTGAATGCTTATAAAAACATAAAAAATACATACATATAATATTATATCATATTTTTTTGTTCTTGAAAAGATATATTTGCAAAAAAATACTGCGGCAACCGTATAATGTTACCGCAGTATTTTTATTAGCAATTTGCTTCGAATACTTTTTTCATTTCAGCAAGCTTTTCCTCAGCGAGTTTTTTGTTTTCCGCAACTATACTGAAATAGAATTTACATTTAGGTTCTGTTCCGCTTGGACGAACCGCTACCCAGCTTCCGTCGTCCATTATAAAGCGCAAAACGTTGGAGCTTGGGAAGCCTGCCGCTTTCATAGCCTCCGATTGATAATCTTCCATTGACTTTACGTTGATTCCATTTACGGATTTAGGCGCATTCTCTCTCAAGCTGTTCATGAGCGATCTTATCTTTTCTGCGCCCTCAAGTCCCTTGAATGTGAAATTGTCAAGCGCGTCAAGGAAGAAACCGTACTTTTTATAGAGCGACTCAAGAACGTCGATAAGAGTCATACCCTTTTCGTGATAGAAAGCAGCCGATTCGCAAAGGAGTAAAGATGCTTGAACCGCGTCCTTATCTCTTACGAAATCAGCGGCAAGACAACCATAGCTTTCTTCATATCCGAAAACATAAACACGGTCTTTTGCGAGCTCGTGCTGATATATCTTATCACCGATAAATTTAAATCCCGTGAGGGTCTTTTCAACAGCTACTCCGTAATTTTCGCAAATACGGTCTCCAAGATCGGAGGTAACTATGGTATTGAACATAACGCCGTTTTTGGGAAGCGTTCCCATGGCGGTCTTTTGCGAAAGAATATATTCAAGAAGAACTGCCGCGGACTGATTTCCCGTCATTCTTACATATTCACCGTTATGCTTTACCGCAACGCCGAGACGGTCGCAGTCAGGGTCTGTTGTGATAACGATATCGGCGTTTTCACGCTTTGCGTATTCAAGTGCCAATACGTACGCTTCAGCGGTCTCGGGATTTGGATTGAGAGTTTTGCTGAATTCCGTATCGGGAACGCACTGCTCTTCAACGGGAGTCACATTATATCCGAATCGTCCGAGAACTTCTCTTACGGGTACGTTACCCGTTCCGTGCTGAGGAGAATACACGATCTTGATACCGTTTTTATTTACATCGGGGTGAATAGCCACAGACATTACCGCATCGTAATATTTTTCGTCGATATCTTTATCAAGTGTTACTATGAGGTCGCCTGCCTCTGCTTTTGTTAAAGCCTTTACTGCAAGAGGATCTTCTATCTTTTCGATCTCCGCAACGACCTCGTCATTTACAGACGGAACGAGCTGACATCCTCTTTCATCATAAAGCTTATAACCGTTATATTCGGGGGGGTTGTGAGATGCCGTGATAACGACTCCACCAAACGCGCCAAGTTCTCTTACCGCAAAGGAAAGCTCGGGGGTGGGACGAAGCGAATCGAAAACATACGCTTTGATTCCGTTTGCGGCAAGGACTCCCGCGGTTTCAAGGCAAAATTCAATGCTGAATCGACGGTTATCGTGAGCGATCACAACGCCGCGCGCGCAAGCTTCCTTCCCTGCTTTCTTTATATACTGCGCAAAGCCTTGCGTAGTTTTTCTTATCATGTATTTATTGATACGATTAGTTCCTACGCCAATAACACCGCGCAGCCCACCCGTGCCAAACTCAAGGTCGTTTGTAAAGCGTTCTTTAAGCTCTTTATCATCGTTTACCAAGGCTTTTAATTCTGCCTTGTCCTTTTCGTCGAGATTTTCACTATTGCACCAATGAGCATATTTTTTTAAATAATCCATATTTCAAACACCTTTCTTTGATTTTGATAATTCATTATATCAAAATTATATGTCGAAAGTGTTGTAATTTATGAACAAAAATGTAAATTCTGTGTCCGAATTATTAAATAATTGTTTTCGGATTTTCACAAATTTCGACAATTATTATTATTTATTATAAATATTTTTATAAATGACTTGACATATTGCGAAAAGTGTGGTATCATATGAGAGTACTTTAGCGGAGTAAAGTGATAAAATGCTTCGCACAAAAACATTTTGATTGCCGCGTATCGCGGCGGGAGGTTATTATGAAAAAAATACTTACTTTTGCGCTTGCGCTCGTAATGCTCGTAAGCTCGGCATTCGTTCTTTCTTCTTGTGGCGGTGAAGAATTACAATTTGGTAAAGAATACCGTCCGCTTTCTGCTCAGATGGACGTTCTTATGCAGCTCGATGCTAAGGCTATTGACGTAGGTGTTATGGATAGCATCATGGCTGGCTATTACATGAACCAGAAGTCTTCTCCGTATTCATCTTCTCTTATGATAGTTGACGGAATTAATTTCCCTGCTGAACAGTATGGTATTGCCGCAAGAAAAGGCAGTGGTCTTGCAAAGAAGATAAATGAAGCTCTTATTGATCTTTCTAAAGCAGGTGAAGTAAAAGCAATTGCTGAAAAGTACGGAATCGCTTCTGAACTTTGCATAGATGATACGATTAAAGTTGAGCCCCTTACTGATTCTGAAAAGGCAGATTGGGATTACATTGTAGGTCAGAAGAAGTTTATCGTTGGTTACACCCTCTTTGCTCCTATTGCATATGAAGAAAACGGTCAGCTTATCGGTTTTGATATCGAGTTGGCAAAAGCAGTTGCTGACAAGCTTGGACTTACCGTTGAATTTAAGGAGATAGACTGGGATGCCAAAGAAGCACTTCTCGAAGGTAAGAGCATCGACTGCATCTGGAACGGTATGACTATTACCGAAGAAAGAAAAGCAAATATGGAAATATCCATACCTTATCTTAACAACAAGCAGGTTGCTATAATTCGTGTTGCAGATAAAGATAAGTATACAACGCTTGACAGTATGTCAAAGGCTATCGTCGGTGCTGAAGCAGGTTCTGCCGGTGAAGCTTGCGTAAAGGTAGCCGAAGAAGAGTAATTAACTAAGGATACAACGATCACTCATGAGTTTTTTTGAAATTACTCTTGAATTACTGAACGGTCTGTTATACACCCTTTTGATCTTTGGTGTTACATTGTTAGCCGCTCTTCCGCTTGGATTGCTTATTGCTTTAGGTTCTAAATCTAAAATAAAAGTATTGAGCGCAATAACACGAGGCTTTGTTTGGATAATTCGAGGAACTCCTTTGATGCTTCAAATAATCTTCTTCTTTCTTGCTCCTTCTTATTTGTCCGATTTCTTTGGATGGAATTTCTATCTTAGGACTGAAGCTCAAATGCTCACAATGGTTTGCGTCGCATTTACTATAAATTATGCTTGTTACTTTTCTGAAATATACCGCGGAGGAATTCAAAGCGTTTCAGCAGGACAATATGAAGCTGCTCAAGTGCTTGGAATGACAAAATCTCAGATTTTTATCAAGGTAGTATTTCTTCAAGTCATCAAGCGTATCGTTGCGCCTATGTCAAACGAAATAATTACTCTTGTAAAAGATACTGCTCTCGCAAGCGTGGTTATTCGAGTAGACCTGTTTACCGTTGCAAAAGGTATAGTTAATACGCAAGCGATATTGTGGCCGATCTTTTATGCAGGATTGTTCTATTTGTTGATCAACGGTATTTTAACTATACTTCTTGGAAAATTCGAGAAGAAACTTGATTATTTTAAGGTGTAAAAATGGCTTTTTTTGAAGTATCTAACATAACAAAAAGCTTCGGTAAGACCGAAGTGCTTAAAGGAATAGATTTTTCGCTTGAAAAAGGCCGTGTCCTTTCTATTATCGGTTCTTCGGGAAGCGGTAAGACTACCCTGCTCCGTTGTTTGAATTTTCTTGAAACTCCCGATACGGGAATTATAAAGATAAACGGAGAGACTGTTTTTGATGCAACACTTGCGAAAAACATGAAGGAAAATGAAATAAGGGAACGCAGATTGCGTTTTGGTTTGGTTTTTCAGTCATTTAATCTTTTTCCTCAATATAATGTGCTTGATAACGTTACGCTTGCTCCTATTTTGCGTTTGAATGAGCAAAAGCTCACTAAATCAGAAAAAAAGAGCCGTATTGAAGAAATAAAGGAAAATGCGCTTCAGCTCATAAAAAAGGTTGACTTAACAGAAAAGATAGCTTCTTATCCTTGCGAGCTTTCGGGAGGTCAGCAGCAAAGAGTGGCGATCGCGAGAGCGTTGGCTCTCTCCCCAGATATTCTTTGTTTTGACGAGCCTACGTCGGCTCTTGACCCCGAGCTTACGGGAGAGGTGCTTCGCGTAATACGCGACCTTAAATCTTCTGACAGCACCATGATAGTCGTAACGCATGAAATGGAGTTCGCTAAAAATGTCTCCGATCAAGTTATTTTCATGGCTGATGGAGTTATCGAGGAGATGGGTACACCCGAACAGATATTCGAAAATCCGGTGTCCCCCGTTACACGAGCGTTTCTTAACAAGTCGCTTGAGAGTTTTTAATTTTAACAAACAAAGGCTTGGGATTTTCCCAAGCCTTTTTACAGTTAATCAATCATGACAACCGCATTTTCCCTTTCCACCAAATCCGTCGTCACGAGGTGTATAATCGGGCGGACAGAATTCAGAGGTAGGAAATGCCATTGATCTAAACAATGCGCAAGGATCGTCATCTTCAGCGGCTACGCAGACCTTATCGGGAACGCAGTATTCTGTTGCGTGAACAAGGTACTGTGCGGGTCTGACTATACGGACTACCGAGAAAAGTCCGAGCGACACGGTAAGGTATCTTCCGTCGCTGTCCGCAAGATCTCCGCCGAGGTTATTGCACACTGACTCGGGGATTTCATTACAGCCGCAGCAACACTGGCAGCAGCAAGGGTCATTTCTTTCTCTTACCTTGCTGTTGAGAATTATCGGATCTACGACCTCTACGATAGCCGTAGGAACGTTTTTATCCATGCAGCAAAGCTTTGGTACTGCGCAATAATCTGAAGCCTCAGGGGTGCTCTTGAAAACGTTTACGTTGCTTTCGCTTCCGTAAAGGATAACCTTCTTTTCAAGAACTGCGATTCCTTCAAATTCTTGACTTCTTCCTCCGCACAAGCAAGCTTCAAACGTGATCTTTACATAAAATTTTATTGATACGGAATAGAACCCGCGATTGAATTTGATGGGGTCAATGCTGATATGTGTCCATGCAATACAAGCATTTTTTGCGCGGACGTTGGTGGTATGCTCAAGAATATCGTTTCCAAAATCGGTAAGCAAAACTTTTACGTCCTCGAAGCAGTCACGGTCGCGACAGGAATCGAGGATGCGATTGGTCTCTATACAGACCAGATCATTTCTCGACGGATTTTTATCCGAGGAGCCGCACATAAATCTGTTATTATCTCCCATAAATAGATAGATCCTCCTGGAATAGTAAATAGGAGCAAAATGCTCTTCATTACCATAATATGCCTTTTGATACTTTATGACAATCACCCAACTCAAAAATAAAAAATAAATTTGTAAATTCTTAAATATATTTATAATTTCCTCTTGAAAAAAAATGATTTTTGTATTAAAATATAATAGTATGGTCAAATAAAAATTTGTGTGAGGATTATGATGAACAGCATTGGTTTTGATAATGAAAAATATATAAAAATGCAATCCGAAAAAATTACGGAAAGAATATCCAGCTTCGGTGGTAAGCTTTATCTTGAATTTGGCGGAAAGCTTTTTGACGATTATCACGCATCAAGAGTTTTGCCGGGATTTTGCCCTGACAGTAAGATAAAAATGTTGCTCAAATTAAAGGAAGATGCCGAGGTCATTATAGTTCTCTCTGCTTCCTCTATTGAGCAGAATAAAATTCGCGGAGATCTTGGTATATCTTATGATATGGACGCTCTTCGTTTGATAGATGCTTTTACGGATATAGGCGTTTACGTTGGCGGTGTTGTTATAACCCAATATACGCAACAATCCGCGGTCGATGCTTTTATCAAGCGTCTTCAGAACCTCGGTGTAAAGGTCTACCGTCATTATCATATTGACGGTTATCCCACTAACGTTAAAAAGATAGTAAGTGATGAGGGCTTTGGCAAAAACGATTATATTGAGACCACCAAGCCTCTTGTGGTAGTCACCGCCCCAGGTCCCGGAAGCGGTAAGATGGCGACTTGCCTCTCACAGCTTTACCACGACCAAAAGCGCGGAATAAAGGCGGGATATGCAAAATTTGAGACGTTCCCCGTTTGGAATATGCCGCTCAAGCACCCTGTTAATATGGCTTACGAAGCGGCTACCGTCGATCTTAACGACGTTAATATGATCGACCCGTTCCATCTTGAAGCAACAGGGCAAACTGCCGTAAACTACAATAGAGACATTGAGATATTCCCTGTTCTTAAGGCTATATTTGAAAAGATATACGGAACGAGTCCTTACAATTCTCCTACCGATATGGGTGTAAATATGGTTGGAAATTGTATTTTCGATGACAACGTTGTTTGTGAAGCATCTAAAATGGAGATAGTTCGCCGTTATTACGATGCAAAATGCCGCAAGAGAAGCGGAAGAGCCGATGCCGAAGAGGTGTACAAGGCAGAACTTATTATGAATCAAGCGGGTATAGATACAAGCTATCGCAAGGTCGTAAAGGCTGCTCTTGATAAGGCTGAAGCAACAGGGGCGCCCGCTGCCGCGATAGAGCTCCCCGATGGAACTATAGTAACAGGAAAAACATCTACTCTTATGGGGGCTTCTGCAGCTGTTATTATGAATGCGCTAAAAAAGCTTGGAGAGATAAACGATTCATTTTTGCTTCTTCCTCCTGTCGTTATGGAACCGCTTCAGCATTTGAAGGTCGAGCATCTCGGCAATCACAACCCGAGACTTCATGCGGACGAGATATTGATAGCTCTTGCTATTTCGGCCACAACAAACCCAATGGCAGATCTTGCTATGGAACAATTGTCAAAGCTTCGCGGTTGCGAGGCACACGTGTCGGTAATTATTTCGAACGTTGACCGCGATATTTTCCGTAAGCTTGGTTTGAATCTCACTTGCGAGCCCGTTTATGCCACTAAAAAATTATATCCCAAATAAAAAGCAAAAGGTTCAGAACAAATGTTCTGAACCTCAGCTTACTGACAAAGTATCATTAAAAAACTTTAGGTAGCAAAATATACAAACGTAAAGAAACCAAGAGCCTCCCTTGTGTAAAGGGAGGTGGCATTTTCGCAAGAAAATGACGAAGGGATTGTCAAAAAAGCAAGATT
>JAZNEM010000099.1:0-7726 GCA_045588595.1 Eubacteriales bacterium | reverse complement strand
CGAGTAACAAGTAACTACGAGTAACAAGTAACTACGAGTAACAAGTAACTACGAGTAACAAGTAACTACGAGTAACAAGTAACTCGGTCAAAAACCGACTTGTTGCGCTATACCATGTTTGTTAAACTCCCCGACAAACCGCAATTTGTTTAAACATCAAATTATTTTTTCAAAACCAAAAGCATTTTTTCTATCTCTTCAAGCGAACGAGCCGCAAGAGCCTCGTTTTTGGCTACCTTTCCGCCCTTTACTCTATGGGGCAAAGGCTCGATTATGCCGAAGTTAGCATTCATCGGAACGAACGACGAGTTGCCGCCGTTCTTTACGTAATCAGCCATTGCGCCTATCATAGTCGTACGTGGAAAAACTATCGGTTCAAGCTCTTGCGCTCTACGTGCGGCGTTAAGTCCCGCAACGAATCCCGAGCCTGCAGATTCTATATAGCCTTCAACGCCCGTCATCTGACCCGCGAAGCGTATATACTCACGTCCTATGAGCGCATACGTAGCGTCAAGAATACCGGGAGAATTCAAATAGGTGTTTCTGTGCATAATGCCGTAACGCAAAAATTCCGCGTTTTCGAGTCCGGGTATCATTCGAAATACCCTTCTCTGCTCAGGGAAACTCAAATGCGTCTGAAATCCGACGAGATTATACATCGTTCCCTCCGCGTTTTCACGTCGAAGCTGAACTACCGCGTGCGACTGCCTACCGGTACGCTTATCGACAAGACCAACAGGCTTCAACGGACCGAACAAAAGCGTATCGCGTCCGCGTCTTGCCATGACCTCAACGGGCATACAACCCTCAAATACCTTGAGATTTTTCTGTTCCTCGCGGTCAAAATCTTTAAGAGGCGCTTCCTCTGCTGAGATAAGCTCCTGCCAAAAAGCGTTATACTGCTCCTCGGTCATTGGGCAGTTTATGTAATCCGCATCCCCCTTGTCGTAACGTGACGCGAAAAACGCGATATCCATATTTATGGTTTCAGCATCTACGATAGGAGCTGCCGCATCAAAGAAGTGAAGCGAACCGCAATCTAGGTCATTTGAGATATAGTCTGCCATCTTATCAGATGTCAAAGGACCTGTTGCGATAACGGTCACCTCACCGTCAATAACTCTGTCGGCTTCCTTTGAAATTATCTCTATATCGGGACAATTCTTTATTTTTTCGGTAATGTACGCAGAAAATTTCTCACGGTCAACGGCAAGAGCTGATCCCGCGGGAACACGAGTGGCATCCGCCGCTTCCATTATGAGCGAGCCCATACGGCGCAATTCCTCTTTGAGAAGTCCTACCGCGTTAGAAACACTGTCGGAGCGCAAGGAATTAGAGCACACAAGCTCTGCATAGCCTTCGGAATGGTGCGCGGGAGTATACTTTTCGGGCTTCATTTCATAAAGGCGCACATGCGCTCCCGCACGCACCGCCTGCCAAGCCGCCTCGCAGCCTGCGAGCCCCGCACCGTAAACAGTAACAGTTTTTTTCATATTTTTTCCGTATAAATTATTCTTTTTCGTTTTCTATCGGCTTTTTGAATCCGCAATCCTTATTGTGACAAATGAGCATAGACTGTCCTTTCTTGCGGAAAAGAAGTCCGCCGCAATCGGGACACTTTTCGTTTACGGGAAGATCCCAAGACGAAAAATCACATTCGGGATATTTTTCACAGCTATAAAATACCGTGCGATTTCTGCCTGTTTTCATAACTATTTTAGAAGCGCACTTCGGACAAGAAACACCGATATCGCGCGTTTTCTGCTTTGTAAAGTTACATTCGGGATAACGGCTGCAAGCAAAGAAACTTCCGAACTTTCCGCTTCTCTGAATCATATCCGAGCCGCACTTTTCACACTTAAAATCAGCAATAACGATCTTCTTTTCCTCTGCCTTTTCCTCGCCTTCTTTGTTTGTATTGGCGTTCAAAGGCTTCGTATTCTTACATTGAGGATAGTTAGGACAAGCCGCGAATTTTCCAAAGCGTCCGTTCTTTACTATCATCTTGCTTCCGCACTTGTCGCAAATGATATCGGTCTCCTCAACGGGTATCTCAAGCTCCTCGCTCTTGATATTCTCGTTTGCTTTTTCAAGCTCACGCTCAAAATCACGCCAGAAGCTCTCAAGCACGGATCTCATTTCCTTGTCTCCGTTCTCGATACCGTCAAGGTCGGTCTCCATCTGCGCCGTAAAGCGATAGTTTACAATATCGGGAAAATGGTCTTTCATGAGCTTATTGGTAAGCTCTCCCGTGGGAGTAGGAACGAGAGATTTGCCCTCTCTCTTAACATAGTTTCTTGTTATTATAGTCGTAATGATAGTAGCAAAAGTACTTGGACGTCCGATTCCCATTTCCTCAAGGAATTTTATCAAGGACGCATCGTTATAGCGTGCGGGCGGCTCGGTAAAGTGCTTAGCGGGCGTAATGCTTCCGTACTTAACGGTCTGTCCCTCCTTTACGTCGGGGAGACGGATATTCTTCTGCTCACTGACTTCGTCGGCATTTACACGTGTATCGTCCTCACTCTCCTCGTAAACTGCCATATAGCCTTGGAAATCAACGGTGTATCCGCTTGTACGGAAGATATGTCCCGCTGATTCGAAATCAGCGGTAACGGTAGAAAGCACCGCAGATTCCATCTGGCTTGCGACGAATCTCTCCCAAATAAGCTTATAAAGCTTGAATTGGTCGGGAGTGAGATATTTCTTTATCTTTGCAGGCTCAATATCGACACGCGTGGGGCGTATAGCCTCGTGAGCGTCCTGCGCGCCTGCGCGCATCTTATAAACTCTGGGAGTAGCGGGACAATATTTATCACCGTATTTTTCAACGATATAATTCTTTGCGTCTTCCTGTGCCTCCGCGGAAACTCTGAGCGAGTCGGTACGCATATAGGTAATAAGACCCTGTACGCCGCCGTTTTCAGAGCCTATATTTACACCCTCGTAAAGCTCCTGTGCTATGCGCATGATGCGCTGTGACTGGAAACCGAGTTTACGCGATGCTTCCTGTTGCATGGTAGAAGTAGTGAAAGGCGGTGCGGGAAGCTTCTTTTTCTTTGATTTCTTAACAGCCGCAACCGAAAAGTCCTTGCCCTTTACTGCGTTTACAACTCTCATCGCGTCGTCCTCGCAACCAAGCTTTACTCTTCCGTTTTTATCACCGTAAAAACGAACCGTAAACTCGTGTCCGTCAGCAGAAACGAGAGTTGCGTCGACCGTCCAATATTCAACGGGTACGAATGCTCGTATCTCTTCTTCTCGCTCAACGATTATACGAGTTGCGACAGACTGCACGCGTCCTGCGGAAAGTCCGCTGCGCACGTTCTTCCAAAGGAACGGAGATAGCTTATATCCAACTATTCTATCGAGTATTCTTCTTGCCTGCTGGGCATTTACAAGGTTCATATCGATAGTTTTGGGGGATTTTATAGCGCTCTTCACAGCACTCTTGGTAATTTCATTAAAGCTTACTCGAAGCGTTTTCTCAACGGGTATTCCGAGAGCCGCGGCAAGATGCCACGAGATAGCCTCTCCCTCGCGGTCAGGGTCGGTCGCCAAGAATACTTTGTTTGCGTTTTTCGCTTCCTTGCGTATCTCACGGATAAGCTCGCCTTTTCCGCGAATATTTATATAATGCGCGTCAAAATTATTTTCTATATCGACACCGAGCGAGCTTTTGGGAAGATCGCGCACATGTCCCTTTGATGCTATTACCTTATAATTTGATCCAAGATATCCCTTTATGGTAGATGCCTTGGAAGGAGACTCAACTATAACAAGATTTGCCATTAATTTGCATGTATCCTTTCTGAAAAAATACGTTTTTTGATTTATTAAAACCGTCTTTGCCCGCGCGTATCAATTGCGCACGTATGCTCCACCCGGAAGTGAAGACACAAGTCCTGCAAGCTCAAGCATGGTAAGTGCCGTTATAACGTCACCTACATCAAGACCGCGTGCCGCTATAACGTCAGCGGTCACACTGCTTTTGTCAGACGGCATATATTCATACACCTTTTGCGATACGTCGTCAAGAGAAGAAAGTATCTCGTTGCGCTTGATACCGTCCGTCTCACTCTGTTTCGCTTGTTCTTTTACCTTATCCGTTACGGCTTTTTTTGTGTTTTGAGATATAGAGCTATTTTGCTCTTTATCTTCACTCTTTGCGTAAGAATTATTTTCTTCCGCGCTTATCGCGCCGCCCTCATAGCGTTCTCCGTATTTCTTCCACGAAACGCCGTATTTGGCAAGCACTCTTTCGCTTACGCGCGAATTATTCTTTGCCCGTGCGTGTGCTCTTCTGTCTATTACGTCACGGTAAAGAAAAGTGTAATGGTCAAGGATATCGTCGCTTTTAAGCGCGACGTTTGCGCCCTGACTTATCAAAAGATTAGGTCCGTAAGAATTGCTCTCGTTTACCTTACCCGGCAGCGCGAAAAGCTCTCTTCCCTGATCTATCGCTCTTGAGGCGGTTATCATAGCTCCGCTCCTTAAAGAACATTCGATTATCAAGCTTCCTTGACAAAGTCCGCTTATTATGCGGTTTCTCTTTGGGAAATTATATCCGTACGCACTTTCGTTAGGCGGATACTCGGAGATCACAGCGCCCTTTTTAGCTATTATCTGCATAAGTTTTTTATGCTGAGGAGGATAAACGACGGATATGCCGCAGCCAAGCACGGCAACGGTATCACCACCCGCTTCAAGCGCACCGCAAGCGCAGACAGAGTCTATGCCGAGCGCCATACCGCTTACGACTACAACACCCGCAGAAGCAAGCTCGTATGATATGCCGTACGACATCTGCATTCCGTATTCGCTCATTTTTCTTGTTCCGACCATGCCTATACACAATCGCGTATTAAAGTCGGGAAATCTTCCGAGACAGTAGAGTAATACGGGCGGGGCTTCGATAGCACGAAGCCTTGCGGGATATCTTTTATCTGAATACGTGATTATATCCGCTCTTTCCTTTTGGCAAGTCTTTAATATAGAATACGCCGACTCAAGCGATTTATCACAAAGTCTTTCCTTTAATGCGCGTCCTATACCGTCAAGATGCTCTATCTCCTCTTCGTCCATACGGTAAAGCTCAAACGGATCGTCATGAGTTGCGACGAGTTTCCCAAATTCGCGCGACGCAGCACCACATTTTTCTGAAAGCCATATCCAATATAAAATCTTATCGTCTATCATGGCGACCTCCTGTTATTTTTAACTTTAATGCTTACGAACAGTCTCCCAAATGCATATAGCCGCCGCTGCCGCCGCGTTCAGCGACTCCGCATCCTCCGACATGGGAATGATAGCGCATGACGTACATGCGCATATAACCTCTTCGCTGAGTCCGTGCCCCTCATTGCCGATAACGAACGCGTCTCCCAAAGACATATCGATATCGTCTATGTTCAGTGCCTCGCGATGCAAAGCAGCGGCGTATATTTTTCTGCCGCTCTTTCTCAAAAGCTCTATCGCGTACGGCATTTCCGAAAGAGCTACCGTTACCGTCTTTTGCTTAAAAAGCGCGCCCATAGCGGCTCTTACGGTACGAGAAGAGTAAATATCGGCACAATCGTCGGTAATTATGAGTCTGTCTATCCCGAGGGCCGAACAGCTTCTCATAACTGTTCCGAGGTTTCCCGGATCTCGCAAGGATTCGGCTAAAAGTATCTTTTCTTCCGAAAAAAGTTCTTTATTAAGCTCATCTGCCGAAAGCTTCTTATGAAGCTCATCTTGCATCTTCGCTACGCATATAACTCCCTCGGGCGATCTTTCCTCGCTTATCTTCTCAAACACCTCGGCACTTACGCATACGATACCTTCTCTATCTATAAGTCCGCACTCTACGGCATGCTCACAAAGAGGAACAAGGCTCTCTGCCACGTCCTCGCGGATAACGATATTCAAAAGAGATATGTTGCTTTTGAGTGCTTCCTCGAAAAGCTTTACACCGTCAAACCGAAAGCTTCCCGTCTGCCGTCTTTTCTTTTTATCAGACAACGCGCAAAGTTCCTTGACAAAAGGATTTTGGCGTGACGTCAAAGTGCGATAAAGGTTCATTTTTTCTCCGTTTTTTCTTAAATCCGTACAAATAAAACCCCGTGAAAACGGGGTTTTAAGTTGTAATTAAAGTGCTGCCTTTGCCTTTGCTGCGAGAGCTGCGAATGCAGCCTTATCCGACACTGCGAGTTCAGAAAGCATCTTTCTGTTGAGGTCGATTCCTGCGAGCTTAAGACCGTGCATAAAGGTGGAATAGTTCATTCCGTTTGCCTTTGCTTCTGCAGAGATACGAGTGATCCAGAGGCTTCTGAAATCTCTCTTCTTCATCTTTCTGCCTGCGAAAGCATAGTTACCGCTCTTGAGTACGGCTTGCTTTGCCATCTTGAAATGCTTGGACTTTGCGCCCCAATATCCCTTTGCAGCCTTAAGAACTTTATTTCTTCTCTTGCGCGTCATCATAGCGCCCTTGATTCTTGCCATTTTAAATATCCTCCCTTAAATTCTTCTGTCTTACTTCTGGATAAGAGTTCTGATGTTAGCGGTCATCGATTCGCTGAGGATCGCGCTGCTACGCAGATGTCTCTTTCTCTTTGCGGTCTTAAGACCCGTGTTGTGTCTGTGATGGCAGTGACCCATCTTTACTTTACCCGATGCGGTAACAGAAAATCTCTTAGCGGATGCTTTATGTGTCTTGACTTTTCCCATTTTTAATTTTCTCCTTTTTGTATTTGTGATTGCGGCGTCGCCGATATATCATAAATCACGGTCTTTGCCGAGCTATTATGAACTGTGTTATTTTTGCTTAACGGGCGTTATTACCATGCTCAATATTCTTCCATCGAGCACGGGATCTTTATCAACGCTGCCAAGCTCGGAGCAGATATCGCGGAACTTTTGCATAATTTCCTGACCGATAGCGATGTGACTCATCTCTCTGCCCTTAAAGCGCATGACTACACGAACCTTATTACCGTCTGTCAAGAATCTCTGCGCGTGACGAGCTTTAGTCTCGAAATCATGCGTATCGATACGGCATGAAAGCTGTATCTCCTTGAGCTCGACGATCTGCTGTTTCTTTTTGGCTTCCTTTTCCTTTTTGTCTCTTTCGAAACGGAATTTGCCGTAATCCATAATACGACATACAGGCGGCTGTGCCTGAGGAGCCATGAGTACCAGGTCGTATCCCTGATCGTAAGCGATCTTAAGTGCTGCTTCCGAGGTCATTATTCCTATCGGGTTACCCTCCGTGTCAACTACACGTACCTCTTTTAATTTGATCGCCTCGTTGATCAACATTTCTTTTGCGCTAATGTTAAATACACCTCCGATTTGTCCTTTGGACAAAAAAAATCATGCGAGAAGAGAATTTCCCCGCACGACACACTTCTCGCCCACCCAATTTAAGTGCGCGAAAAAGAAAATATCAACCGAGCGCGCAACCTTTAGCGGCACGGTGAGAACGGAGATGTTCTGCTTCATTTGCTCATGTATTATACCACAATCTTTTTTGATTGTCAAGAGGTTTTTGAGTTTTTTTAAAATTTGTTTTTAATACAACAAAAAGTCAAACAAATTGCGGTTTGTCGGTGAGAGTTAATCACGATTAACTCTCACCTCCGTCAACAAATCTTTTGCGGTTGCGTCCCGCAAATTTGCTACGCAAAACCGATTTGTTGCATCTGCGCTGCCATTATGGCTATGCAAAACCTATTTTTTAGGAAGT
>JAZNEM010000098.1:0-8563 GCA_045588595.1 Eubacteriales bacterium | reverse complement strand
TTTTTGAAAAAAGCTCCGCAAAAACTTTCCTGAAAAGAATTTACTGTGTAGCCGTTATGGCTATGCAAAACCTTGTTTTAGAAAGTTTTTTGAGGGAGTTTGAGGGAACTTTTTTTCAAAAAAGTTTCCTCATCGCGTCCTTCGCGTCCCCGACAAACCGCAATTTGTTGGATTTTACATTTCACCGCAAGGGTCAAAATCTGTTTCATTGATTTCTTTGCCATTTTTGGTGACAACCACATACATTTTTCTATAATCCGTGGGTGACATGCCTGTATATTTCTTAAAGAACGCGTAAAAGTAAGTTTCGTTTTTAAGCCCGCACGCCTCGGATATCTGTGCAATTGATGACCTTTCTTTTGAGCGCAAAAGTATTTTTGCGTAATTCAAACGGCAAATATCTACAAAATCATGAAAAGTCATTCCTACTGCCGATTTAAAATCGCGGTCAAGCTTTGATCGGCTTACCGAAAAATATTTTGCTGTCTCGTTTGCGTTAAACTGCTCGGATATATTCTCCGAAACATATCTCAAAACGCTTTGAATGTAAAATGAGGACTCGCCAACGCGCGTTATTTTACTCTCGTCGCAAAATTCAAAAAGCTTGTTTACTATAAAGCCAAGAATAAGCGCTCTTTGCGTTTGCGTATGAGGATATTTTTCATCGCGCATAAACTCAAATATTTGCCTCAAATACTCTGCTTGTCCCTCATCAAGCTCAAAAAGTATTCCCTGCCTTGCGTCAAGCACATCGTTTGGCAAAAGATCGCTTCCGAGAGTCTCCAAGGTAGAGCTTCCAAAATAGCAGACATATCTTTCGTAATCGGTATTTTCTGTCTCAAGGCACGACATGGAATGTACCGAATACGGACTAGTAAGTATCGCGCAAGGATATTTATAAGTATATTCCTCGCCGTTTATCACCGAACGCTGAATTATGTTTTCGGGACAAAAATAAAGCTCCCATTGCACGTGTATATGTGCGCTATGCATTACCGATATTCCATGCATATGCGTTAGCTTAAGCTCGATATCCGAGCCACTCAAAAAGCCACGAGACAGCATTTATCTTCCCCCTCCCTCTGTTTATCTGTTTTTATTATAACATATTGTAGGATTTTTTCAATATTTTTTATCACCATTTTTCAGAGCTTTTATATGATATTTGGTCAAATATTTAATTTGTTTAGCTTTTTTATAGTTAAAACATTTGTTTTTTCTCAAATCAAAAAAACAATTTATGCGAATACTCCTAAACGGTAGGTCAAAAATGATCAGTTGACGATACACACATCAAAAGTCTTAAAGAAAATTTACAAAATCCTCCGCCTTTATTCGCCCATATACTTGATATTTCCTTTTATTTATGATATAATTGTTGTGTATAGCTTTTATTTTGGAGGAACTTATGCGCATTATAGATATCATTCAAAACGGAATATTTTTCTCGGACGGAAATATGGACAGTATGCCCTTATGGATACTTGCTATAATCGTTTCCATGGTAGTCCCCTATCTGCTCGGAAGCCTTAACTTTGCGATAATCATTTCGGCAAATCAATATAAGGAGGATATCCGCTCATACGGAAGCAAGAACGCGGGTATGACAAATATGATGCGCACCTACGGTAAGCGCGCCGCGGCTCTCACTCTCCTTGGAGATGCTCTTAAATCTATCATTTCGTGCGTTATCGGCTATCTCATGCTCGGTTACCTCGGTTGTTACATTGCGGGACTCTTCTGCGTTATGGGACACATGTTCCCCGTATTTTATCGATTCAAGGGCGGCAAAGGTGTCGTTACGGGCGCTATGGCTATTCTTATGAGCGACCCTATCACGTTTGCGATAGTTCTGCTTATATTCATCATTGTGGTTGCTTTTACCAAATACATATCTCTCGGTTCTGTTATGAGTGTGTTGCTCTACCCGATCATTCTTGACAGAGTTTACAAATGGCTTGGACATGAGGTATGCCCCTACACCATTTTTGCGATCCTCATAATGATACTCGTCGTTGCCAAGCACTACGAGAATATCAAGCGACTTTTCCAAGGAAAAGAAAACAAATTCTCATTTAAAAAGAGCGCTGATGCCGCAAAGGCGCATCAAGCTGAGATAGAGGCTCAAAAAAAGGCAGAACAAAATGAGTCTGAATCAAACGAAACAGAAGCTATCGCTAAAACAACAAAGAAAGTAAAAGCAAACAAAAACTACGGAAAGAAGAAAAAATAAGATATTATGGGTGTTAACGATATAGCTCTCACACCTTGCGAAAAGATTTCGGAGCTTATAATTCTCGCATTAAAAAAGAATGCTTTGCGCCGCGCGGTCTTTTCAAAGCCGCACGACAAGACTCTTCAAAAAATGGTCTTAACGCTTGCCGCATTGCAAGGCAAGCCCGCGTTGCAGGCAGAGTTTTTCCATCGCGACAACAAGGCAACTCACAAAAATCTTCACTTAACAAACGATATTTCGGCATCGCTTTGCGAACTTATCGCCGCGTTTTCACAAGTAAATCTTTTGTGTGTCGGCGGAGAGTGTGAATACAGAGAATCAAAGGCAGGCAAGACTATACTTCTCGGGGGAGACAAGCTGGAGAAATACTTAAATTCGCTTTCAAACGCAGAACATGACGCTTTGATAAGCTCGGGCAAAAAGGAAAAATCCTATATTCTTGACGGAAGCGAGCCCTTTCTCCGCGCACTTGACGTATCCGACGAAAACGGGCGTGTTTATGACCGCAAGCAAGCTAAATTCAGACAGATAAACCGCTTTCTTGAGCTCATCCGCGACGTCGAGGACAAGCTTCCGCGCGACGAGATACGTATATGTGACCTCTGTTGCGGCAAGAGCTATCTCTCTTTTGCCGTGTACCATTATTTTGCAAACGTGAAGAAATGCAAGGTTCGCATGACGGGTGTTGACCTCAAATCCGACGTTATCGAATATTGCTCACGCGTAGCAAAAAAATTAAACTTCGACGGACTTGAATTTATCTGCGGAGATATCAGGGAATATAAGACCGATGAAACGCCTCAACTCGTCATATCTCTTCACGCCTGCGATATCGCTACCGATATCGTACTTCAAAAGGCGGCGGAGTGGAATACCGACGTTATACTCTCTACCCCATGCTGTCATCACGAAATGAATCACAATATAAACTGCGAAGCTCTTTCATTTATTACGGAATATTCTATGCTCCGTCAGAAGCTTTCGGACGCGGCGACAGACGCGCTTCGTCTTTGCAGACTAGAGGCACAAGGCTATTCGACCTCGGCACTTGAGCTAATCGACCCAGATGAAACGCCTAAAAACATTATGCTCCGAGCTATAAGAAAGAAAAATTTCCGCAAGGACTCCAAGGAAGCAAAAACCGCGCTTGAACGATATAAAGCCGCCAAAGCTTTCCTTTGCGGAGACCGCGATGATCTGCATTTTTAATAGGACGCGCTTTTCCATTTTTTAAGCTTGTCAAAAAACTTCCCACCTATATAAAAGAGGTTTCTGTTCAATGACTTATCACAACGCAATAAAATATATAAAAAATTTGCCTAAAAGCGCAAAGGAAAGCGCAAGATTCGAACGTATTCGTTTACTTTGCAATCATCTTGGCGATCCTCAAAACCGTATCAAATACGTGCGTCTTGCGGGAAACAACGGAAAAACACTATGCGGCGGTATGCTTACCTCCGTATTGAAAAAGGCTGATATCTCTACGGGATACCTTGCTATGCCCGCACGTGATGATATTCGCGCAAATATAGTTATCGACACGAAGCCTATCTCAATGGATGAGACAGTTCGCTACTTGTCAGAAGTCATTGCCGCTATAAACAGGATAAACGACGAAAGAAAGACTTGCGCCGTTTCGGAGGGCGGAGCTGATCTGCCTGCCCCCGAGCCATTCGTCCCCACCTCTGCGGAGATACTTTTATTGATGGCACTAATTGCATTCAAAGATAAAGCCTGCAAGCTTTGTCTTATCGAGAGCGATCACGAGGGCGATGACCCCTCCCTCTTTATGCCATCCCCATTTGCAACCGTTATCTGCGGTGCGATACCCGTAGGTGACAAAAAGGATATCGCGCGGATACGCTCTTACGTTACCCGCGGCGTTCAGGAGATAATAAGTGCGCCTCAGGATCAAGAGGCTTATCGCATATTATCCGATACGTGCGCCTCTGTCAACTGCCGTCTGACTCTTGCGCTCAAGTCGGCTATAACCGTACAAAAACTGACTCTGCGCGAAACTGAATTTTCGTATAAGAACAACTTCTATTCTCTCAATCTATGCGGAAAATTCCAAATAATAAACGCAACAGTCGTCATTGAAACGCTTGAGATGCTATCTCGCCGTGGATTTGATATCCCGAGTAAAGCTACACATAGCGGACTATCAAGCCTCAATATTCCATCTAAATTCGAGGTCCTTTCAGTAATGCCGCTGATAATCGCGGACAGTACGCACACACCCGTAGCTATTGAAAAGGTCTGCGACTCAATGGCAGATTTCCGTGATATTACGGGCAACAAGGTCCGTCTGTGTCTGCCGAAAGGCGAGCTTATCGAACTTTACGTTAAGGCACTTACAGACCGCGGGTACAACGTTTTTGACATTATCGCGCTTGATACTAACGATGATACTAACGAAACCGAATACGCATCTGACGTGCCCCGCACCGTGACTCCTTGCAAGACGGTAAAGGCTACCGTAAAAGCAGCTCTTTGCGATCTTGAAAAGGATTCTATCCTGCTCGTTTCGGGTCACCATTCCTTTACCGAAAAAATAAGATACGAAATACTGCAACGACTTGGATTTTAAATCAAAAATATTTTTCACCATACTCTTGACTTGAAGTAAAAAATGTGATATAATCTTTCTATCGATATAATCTTTTTATTTGGAGGTTACACATTATGGAACATATCAGAACTATTGAAACTCGTAATCTTTGCGACAGCGCAAAGAACGGCGGTTGCGGCGAATGCCAGACCTCTTGCCAGTCCGCTTGCAAGACCAGCTGCGGCATCGCTAACCAGCAGTGCGAAAGCGCAAAGGAAAGCGAGTAATCAAAAATTTGAAATGCCGCCGACATCGGCGGCTTTTTCAATGTAAAATACATTCTTTTGGAGAATTTTTATGATACATCAATACAAACTCGGCGGATACAATATCGTTCTTGACGTTTGCTCGGGATCTGTTCACGCAGTTGACGACGTAGCGTACGACATAATATCTATGTTTGAGAGCAACAGCAAAGAAACGGTCATATCCGCAATAAGCGAAAAATACGCGTCACACGAAGATATTTCACTCTCCGACATAGAAGAGTGCTACGACCAAATAGTATCGCTCAAGGATGCGGGCAAGCTCTTTGCTCCCGACACCTTTGAGCCGATGGCGAATACTCTCAAGCAAAAGACCTCGGGCGTTGTCAAGGCTCTTTGTCTTCACATCGCTCACACCTGTAATCTTAATTGCTCCTATTGCTTTGCAAGTCAAGGAAAATATCACGGTGACCGCGCCGTAATGAGCTTTGAGGTCGGCAAACAGGCCCTTGATTTCCTCGTTGAAAATTCGGGAACACGCCATAATCTTGAGGTAGACTTCTTCGGCGGTGAGCCTCTTATGAATTTTGACGTAGTCAAGCAGCTTGTCGCATACGCTCGAAGCATTGAAAAGGAAAAAGAAAAAAATTTCCGATTTACCCTTACCACCAACGGTATACTTATTGATGACGACGTTATAGATTTCGCCAACCGTGAAATGAGCAACGTAGTACTAAGTCTTGACGGACGAAAGGAGATACACGACCGCTTCCGCGTTGACTACGCGGGCAACGGAAGCTTTGACAAAATCGTTCCAAAATTCCAAAAGCTTGTTGAAGCTCGCGGGGGCAAAAACTATTATATGCGCGGTACTTTTACCCACGCGAACCCCGATTTTCTTAAAGATATAAAGGTCATGCTCGACCTCGGATTTACCGAACTCAGTATGGAGCCTGTTGTTTGTGCCGCAGGCGACCCCTCGGAGCTTACCGAAGAGGATCAAAAGATCGTTATGGAACAGTACGAAAAGCTTGCGGAGCTTATGCTTGAGCGTGATCGAGAGGGCAGACCCTTTACGTTCTACCACTACATGATAGACCTTACGGGCGGTCCTTGTATCTACAAGCGCATCTCGGGCTGTGGCTCGGGAACGGAATACATGGCGGTAACGCCTTGGGGTGATCTTTATCCCTGCCATCAATTCGTCGGTGACGAAAAATTCCGTCTTGGTGACGTTTGGAATGGTGTAGAAAACAAGGAATGTCAAAAATGCTTCTTTGATTGTAACGTCTATGCACGCAAAGAATGTCGTGATTGTTGGGCGCGTCTTTACTGCTCGGGCGGTTGCGCGGCTAACGCTTACCACGCGACAGGTTCGGTTACGGGAATCTACGAATCGGGCTGTAAGCTCTTCCGCAAGAGAATGGAGTGCGCCATAATGGTTGCAATCGCACGCGCTTTTGGCGACAATAAGTAAGTTATGAAAACGCCTATTTGCGATTTTGTAAAAAAATACGCCCATTCAGAAAGCGTTCGTCTGCACATGCCCGGTCACAAGGGCGTTGGCTCACTTTGCGAGTCACTCGACATAACCGAGATAACGGGGGCAGACAGCCTTTTTGAAGCAAACGGCATCATTCGTGAAAGTGAGCAAAACGCTTCCGTTTTGTTTGGAGCGGACACGTTTTATTCGACCGAGGGCTCGTCTCTCTGTATCCGCGCTATCGTTTATATGCTATCACTTTACGCAAAGGAGATGGGGCGAAAGCCTATGATCCTTGCGGGCAGAAACGCGCACAAGGCGTTTCTTTCGGCTCTCGCACTTACCGATACGGACGTTTCTTGGATATTCCCGAAAGAAAATGAAAATTATCTCTCGTGTACCGTAACCCCTAGCGAACTTGAGAATATCTTCAACAGAAGTTCTGAATTGCCAATTGCCGTTTATCTGACAAGTCCCGATTATCTTGGGAACGTTTCGGATATCGCGGGAGTGGCAGAGGTCTGCCATAAGCACGGCGTACTTCTCTGCGTGGACAACGCTCACGGAGCGTATCTGAAATTTCTGTCTCCGTCACGTCACCCGATAGATCTTGGCGCGGATATATGTTGCGATTCGGCTCACAAAACGCTCCCCGCTCTTACAGGCAGCGCATATCTGCACGTTTCGAAAAACGCTCCGAAATTGTTTTCAAAAGAAGCTAAAAACGCGCTCTGCCTTTTCGGCTCAACGAGTCCGTCGTATCTCTTGCTTGAATCTTTAGACAAAACAAACTCATATTTAGAAAGACACGCAGAAAGGCTTAATAAATTTTTGCCATTGCTTGACTCGCTTCGTGAGAATCTTTGCGAGTGCGGATACACTCTTATCGGAAACGAAAAATTGAAGCTTACCATTGATACCAAAGCGTATGGATATTACGGCTATGAGCTTTCGGATATTCTTGAAGAGCAAGGTATCGTTTGCGAATTTGCCGACAGCGATCACCTTGTAATGATGTTCACGCCAGAAAACAACAGCTCGGATATTGGTAAAGTAAAAAAGTCTCTTCTTTCAATAGAAAAAAAAGAAGCCTTAGTAAATGCCGCAAAAGAATTTTCCACCCCCATTCGCGCGATGTCGGTTCGAGAAGCGGTGTTTTCACCGCAGGAACGGTTGCCGATTTACGAATGTGAAGGACGGGTTCTCGCATCTGCATCTGTTCCCTGTCCGCCCGCAGTGCCGATAGTCGTTTCGGGCGAGATCATAGACAAAAACGCGATCGAGTTGTTCGAGTATTACGGTATTGATTCTTGTGTTGTGGTTAAACAAAAATAAAACGCGTAGTTTAGGAGCGTTCTCATAAGGATGTTTTCGGAACACGGTAGGGGCGAACTGTGTTCGCCCGCGGGAGACCGCAGGTCTCCCCTACGGATACACATATAAATATCGGCAGAGGACTTGTTTTCTCTGCCGATTTGTGTTATAATGGAACTAACAAAAAGCCTTCCTCCGGAAGGAAGGTGGCACGCGTAGCGTGACGGAAAGCTTAGATAAACTTTATAGTAACGCACTCTCCCTCAGTCAGCTTCGCTGACAGGGCAAATTGTCAAGCAAGTGCAACACCAAAAAATGCTTCAAAAGGTGAAAGCCAGCCCAAGCATTTTTTAGGTCTCAAGTTAATAGATAAAACAATATTTTGCAAAGTTTCATTATCCAAGGAATGAAAATCGTAGCCTTTAGGAAAGAAAAATCTTAAAATGTCGTTGGTATTTTCGTTGGTCCCACGTTGCCAAGGTTTATGCGGTTCCGCAAAATATACCTCTGTATTTAGATTCTTTTCTAACTCTCTAAATTCAGAAAATTCCGAACCGTTATCTAAAGAAATACTTTTTACAGGCATATTTTTCAGTAATGCTTCGATCATTTCTCGCGTTTCTGTAGAAGAACGGCTATGTATCAGTCCGGCACAGAGAAAGCGTGTTTTTCTATCCACCAAGGTCACCAATAACCCTTTTCCAACACCTCCA
>JAZNEM010000097.1:0-21847 GCA_045588595.1 Eubacteriales bacterium | reverse complement strand
CGAGATGGACGCACACAAGAAGCACTTGCCGAGGCTATCGGAGTGACATCGCAGGCGGTTTCTCGCTGGGAAGCCAATGGTGGTTACCCCGACATGGAAATGATTCCGTCTATTGCTAATTATTTTGGCATTTCAATTGACGAACTCTTTGGCTACAACAATGAGCGTTCAAAAAAGATTGACGAGTTGGCTGCAAAGATCGATAAAATGAATTTTCAAAACAACGGAGTAGATATCAACATCGATGAATGTATTTCTCTTGCAAGGAATGCGTTAATCGAATTTCCGGGTAATGAAAAAATCATGCTGTGCCTTGCTTCGGTACTGTACAATGCAGGATATGTTCGTTATGGTGAATGTCATTTATCCGATGATGAAGGCTATGATGTTTTGGATATTGAAAAACATCGTACTTACTCCGAATGGAAAGAAGCAATATCTCTTTATGAGAAATTGTTAAAAACCATGGAAAACGGAGAACCTCGCCATCGTGTAATCCGCGAACTCACCCAGCTGTACTTGAATACCGGTGAACACACACGAGCACTTGAAGCGATCGAATCTGCCCCAAATATCTACGATGCAAGAGAATTTCTCAAAGCAAAGGCGGTGGATGGAAAGGAACGTGCCAAGGCTTACGGTGAGGCATTGTTGAAAACAGTTAGAGCTTGTTCTGAGCTCATGGTCAGCGGTGTACTCGCCAATGAAAAGAATCTGTCTGTAGCAGAAAAAGTACAAAGCCTGCGAAATGCTATCGAAATATTTAATACTATTTGCACCGACGGTAATTACGGCTTGCACCATTCCTATATTGCGCGCGTCTACACATTGCTTTCCCTGTATCTATGGTTGGGCGGTAAAAAGGACGATGCATTTATGGCTTTGGACGCTGCACTTCTGCACTTCAAACGCTTTGATAAGTGCAGTACCAAGCAGACAGGATACTATACTGCGCCGCTTATTAAATTAGTTCAGTATGAAATGTGTAAAAACGATTCGGATGTTGATTTGCCGATTGAAACATCTCACATGAGCCTTGCGGAAGATTGGCCTTGGTGGTGTGTTTCGGAATGCGAAGCGGTAAAAACTGAAATTCAAGCCGATCCTCGTTGGAATGAATGGGTGTCTAAATTACAGCAATAATTCTCGCTCCGCGCGAGGCATGGCTACGCTTTTGTGTCCACGAAACCAGTGCTTGTCAGGAAAATTGACAAGTCATAGATGAACATAAAGGAAGGCTCTTTTCCTCCCGACAGTAAAACTATAAGGTGTAACACACTATACCTTGCGTGGCAGGCATGTAAAAAGGAGTACGAACGAACTGTTCGTACTCCTTTTGCTTTTTCGGCAAGTCAAAACCTGCTTTATGGAAGGCACCGCTTTGAGTTGCTTTCTTTTTTGCTATTTAATAAAGCTATCGAGTTTTTGCATAAGTCCTTGACAGCCGTCGTAAATGTCGCGCCATGCGATATCAAAGCGGTCGCTATACCATGGGTCAGCCACGTCGCCGCCACGGTCTTTAAAGTCCATGAGCTTATATATCTTCCCTTGCGGGTCGCCGCCTAATATCCTATGCATGTTACGTATATTCGCGCTATCCATTCCGACAAACATATCGTATTCGGAATAGTCCTCGCGTTTGAGCTGAACGGCACGTTTGCCATCGCACGAAAGACCGTGCTTTTTCAGTTCTTCGCGAGCGGGCGGATACACGGGATTCCCGACACCGTTCCATATCTCCTCACTGCTTGTGGCGCAAGAGGATACGAGCACCTTATTTTGCAGACCTTTTTTTGCTATCATGTCCTTGAAAATAAACTCTGCCATTGGGCTTCGACAAATATTTCCGTGGCAAACAAACATTATTTTTAACATACAGCACCTATTATTAGAGCAAAGAATGGTGATTGATAACGAGTCCGAACGTCATACCGAGCTTTTGAGCGGCATGGCGGCACATTATCATTCTCTCAAGAAAGATCTCAAAATAATCCATTATAGAGCAATAGATAGTTTCGATAGTAAGATAAAGTGTTATTTTATCCTTTTTTTCGTTTATAACGAGCTTTGATTCCGTAACCGAATAATTTACGCGGTCATGAATATCAAAGGTGGCGATATCGGTGTTTCTCACACGGCTTCTTCTAACGTCCGATTTATCCGCGAGAATAAGAGCGGCTGATACTTTGTCTACCGCTATACCGCTTTTTTCATCATGATTTCCTATTGCCGCAACGACGGTAGCTATGTCACGCGCTTCCATTCCAAGATCCTCAAGTAGCTTAAAAGCGATAATTGCACCCGTATGAGCGTGATTGTCGCGGTTTACGATATTTCCTATATCATGAAGATACGCGGCAATTTTGGAAAGCTCTATGTCGTGCTCCGAAGCTTCCATTGTTTTTAAGATATGCTCGGCAGTTACCGCCACTTTGCAAACGTGCGCAAAGCTATGCTCGGTATATCCTCTTGCGTAAAGCGTTTCGTCTGCTTTGCGGATATATTCTTTTATTGATTCATTGCTTTTTAATTCTTCATATGTGAGCATTTATTCAGTTCTCCTTTTTTGCCCGTTTGAAATATATTCGATCTCTTCTTTCTTGAGCTTATACCACAAAACGATTGTATATAGCGTTACCAATACAGCAACAACAACGGTCAATATTACAGTAGGCACAGTCCAAATTTTTCCGTTCGCGAATTTGGGAGCAACTCCGCCCGCAAAATTATAAACAGCGTGTAAAATAACGCAATACCATATATTTGCCGTTTTTACAAGTACGACGGAACAAAGCGCACCTATTAAGAATGAGTAGCCTATTTGTAAAATAACAGAGCCTATACCCGCCCCCGCAAAAAGATTTACTATATGTACGATTCCAAATACTGCGGACGAAAGAACGCTTGCTTTCAGTACAGACCATCTGGTTGCGTTTTTTCGGTCGAGTATTGCCGAAAAAACGCAACCGCGAAAAGCAGCTTCCTCGAAAAAGCCAACCGAAAAGCAGAATATGGCATAAAGTATAACGTTAGCCGTTTCTGTGGAAAAGGTTAGGTCGCCCATAGCGACTGACAGAAACGGAAAATTATTTACAGCAACGGCAAAGCAAGGTAAAACAATGAGCAAACGCTTTAGCGCGCCCTTGCGGTATTTAAACAGCAAATGCGTTCCTGAAAGAAGAACTATTAATGCGCAACAAATTATTCCGCCGCAAAGTCTTGAGAAGGTCTTACTTATCCATTCACCGTGTTTTTCGGATATTTCGGACACAATCATTCCCTTTCCAAGCTCAAAGAAAGCCATACCTATAATACCTGCGATGATGACGGTATAACAGATGATCTTTTGAGTTTTTGTAAGTTTCACGATTATACCGCCTCGTTGTCCTTGTTTTTAGCTCTTTCCTGAATGAAAGAAAAGATCGCGCCGCCAAGTACCATAAGGATAGCTATCAGCTGTGACGGTGTCAAAAACGAAACGATAGTCGTTCCGCGATAATCGTCGCGCGCGTATTCAATGAAGAAGCGCCAAGCACCGTAAAACATCATATAATACGCGAGAGTTCCGCTTTTCTTTTTCAGCAGCATCAACGCGAAAATTCCGCCGAGAGCAAACAGGAAGATCGCCTCAAACAAGGGTATAGGAACTACCTTCATATTAAGAGCGGGCATATATATTCCAAACCATTTATCAGTTATTTTACCGTAGCAGCAGCCAGCCATCAGACAACCAAGGCGTCCAAAAGCGTGAGCGACAACTATTGAAACCGCCGCGATATCGGCTATTGAAAAGAAGCTCCTTATATGTTCTCTGCTTTCTTTAAATATCTTTGAGCCGTATCCAAAGTATATCAAAAGGAATATTCCCGCACCGCCGATAAGTCCGCCGTAAAAGGTAGCACCCGTTTGAGAATCGATACGGAATTCTCCGAATTTTTCGATATTATAAAGTGCTTGAAAGAAAACTGCCGAAACATATCCGAAAATTATTGAGACTGCAGCGGTTATTATACAGAGATTTTGCAATTTTGCGCCGAGCTTTGCTTTGTCGGCAAATATTCTGAATATGATCAAGGCACTGACGATAGCGAGCGCAAGCGCAACTGTATAAAGATCTATTCCGGGTAACAGATCGTATGGATACATAAAGTATTCCTCCTTGACAATAAAATCATTCGTAATGAAAAACAGACCCTTTGAATTTTGCGTTCGCAAAACCAAAAAGGTCTGTTTTATGCTTTATTCTTTCGAAAAACACGGCGATATACCGCCATTATAGCCCTTTTCGGAAAACGGATTGCTTTACGCAAAGGTATGAAGCAATAAAAGAAAATATATAAACGGTAACCCAAAGAGCACATGTTGCGTTCCTTTTCGCCTTTATAAAGACGTGATACGTATCCTATTATCTGCTCTTTTTCTATTCCCTTTTCAAGTACGGTTTGATTGTCTCCGCACATTGTATAGCTACCGTCTTTTTCAATATTCATTACACGGTGCAAAACGAATTGCCCATTTTTACGTCGGTAGAACGCGATATCGTGCTTTTTTGCGGGTGTTTCTTTATCTCTCATTAACACGACCGAGTCTCTGTCTTGAACTATAAGAGGAAGCATACTGATACCTCTTGGATACATTCGAAATTCTCCGCCGCCTGCAAGAATCTCATCGATAACGTCAAACGCTTCTTCTAAACAAAATTCCCCGTTATTCAAGAATATTATTCTCCTTTAGAGTCGTTACAAAAGAATCAACATCTTTTTCAACAGTTTTGCGATCAATGTCGTATTCCGAAAGTATCTTGCTTACAACGTCTTCTTTTTCTGCGCCTTGTGAAAGTATATCCCACATAACGCGGCCCGTTTCGTTGAGCTTTATGATCCCGTTAAAAGCCTTGCTTGCCTCTCCAAGCGCAACTACGACACTTTGTCCTGCAATTTCTCTAACAACAAATCCGCTTTTTATTTTTATCATAACGACCTCCAAAATTATTGATTCATACCGCGGTAAGCGACCTCTGCCGCCTCCTCGGAAATATTGCATTGAAGCACATAACAAGGTATCTGCGTAAGCGTACGGTCAAGCAAAGGAAACAACGCGTCGACCGAGGAAAGATCATCCGGTGTAAGTATCTGATGAAAAATACGTCCGACAGCCTCATCGGGAGATATTCTTTTTATTGAATTCGTTTCACTGCGTTCAATAAAGCAGATACTCTTTATTGCGACTGATGTATTGTTTTGGTATCCTTCTTTTCCGCACCATGGCGTTCCATATGCAAAAAGCTCGTTTTCAACGAATCGCATTATAGGCTTGTCTCCGTTTACTACGTGCACCTTTTCACCGAAATGCTTTCTCCAAAGTCTTATATGCGTGGATTTTCCCGTTCCGCTTTTAGCGGAAAATGCATAGCCTTTTCCCTCGTATTCGATAACTGCGCTATGAAAAAGGTAAGCGTTAAATCGAATCGGAAGTTGTTTGCATATCTTACGGTAAACGCAAACACCTTCGGCATAACCGTTCGATACATTTATTTCGGAATTCTCTATTTCCGCACGTATTTCTTCATCATTAACGGATATCGTTATTTCGGGAGTGTTTACAGTATCAATGATATAATCCGCGCAAAGTTTTTTTACATAATCGTATTTATTATCTATACAAACATGTATATCCGCAATCTTTATTGTAAACATAAAAAGCCCCCTTACACAATTACTATTCTATTTTATCACAAACAAATGAAAATTGCAAGACCTAAAAAAAATCCCATGCCAAAATAAAACATGGGATTTTAGATAATATTCACAAAAATCAGAACAACTGTATATTATCGCGGACGTAACGGAACATACGATCCTTGAGATAAGCTCTGTTGCTTACGAGATAATCTCTTACGTACTTGATATCGCACTTAACGTTCAAGCCTGATTTCATTTGACGAAGAGCATCTGCCATTTCATTATCGCTGTTTGTTTCAAGCGCTGTGCAGATGAAATCGACGGTTTCGTAGGAAGCGTATTCAAAGCATTTCCAACCGTTTTCAGCATCGTGTGCCGCCAGATCGTACAAAAGCTTGTACGCAACAAGAGGTTTAAACGCATCATCCATTTCAAGAGACGGGGCTTCGAGAATGCGATCTGTCCAAAGCTTGCCCTCGGATTTTGCATATCCCGACAAGCAACGGTTCATTCTTACGTTTACGGTTTCAAAGGTAAGCTTTTGAAGAGGGATATTGCGCTTTTGCTGACTGTTATACAGGAAATAATTTGGCTCGGTATCATTTGCAAGAAGAATAAGATATCCAAGCAAAGTCGCCATGATAAAGGAAAGAACTGCGGCGATTATCATAACTATACGCGTGGCAATAGTATCTACTACTGCTATGGAAACGACCAAAAGCGCAATTGCTGCTACCAAAAGAATGCCTGCCGCGATTCCTAAATACAATTTCAAACGATTCTTGTTCATTTTAACACCTCAAAATCCAGTTGTAGTAAAATAGTAAAAGCTTCAAAAAATATCTTTTTATATATGTAAATATTATAACATATGTGTTTTATATTGTCAATTGCTTTTTACAAAAAAACGCAGACGAGCTTTAAAAAGTCCGTCTGCGAATCGTACTTATTTAACCGAGAAACGATACTCTGTCGTAAAGTCGTATACTTCGTCGGGAGACAGTGTGCAATCCGTAAAATTCTCGTGATTTATGCTGTCAGGCATATGCTGTGTTTCGAGGCAAAGCAAGGTCTGCACAGATTGCTTATATCCGCCCTTGAAAGAAAATTTGGGGTCATTCAAAAAGTTTCCGCTATAAAACTGAACGCAAGGCTGATTTGTTAAGACAGTCATAACTCGTCCGCTTTCAGCATCGTAAAGCTCGGCGCGTTTTATTGGCTTATCGGTCTTTCCTCCCACAAAATTAAAGCAATGATCATATCCGCCCGCAATAAGAAGATCCTTATCGTTTGCGTGTATATCCGTGCCTATCTTTTTAGGAGTTCTAAAATCAAACGGGGTTCCCTCTACGCTTTTGAGCTCGCCCGTGGGTATCAGTGTTTCGTCTATGGGAATATACGTATCCGCATCTATCATTAATTCCAGCGAATGTATGCTTCCCGACGCATATCCGCCAAGATTGAAGTATGTGTGATTGGTAAGATTGATTATAGTCTTTTTATCGGTAGTAGCTGTATAATGAATAACAAGTCCGTTTTGGTTTGTAAGTCTATAAGTAACCGTAACATCAAGATTTCCCGAATATCCCTCGTCTCCGTCGGGCGACAGAATGTGGAGTGAAAGTTCCGGCTCTTCACCATCCTTTTCGGTAACGTCCCATATCTTTGTATTGAAGCCGTATTTTCCACCGTGAAGGTGATTTAAGTTATCATTTGTATAGAGCGAATAATCCTTGCCGTCAAGAGTGAATTTTCCTCTGTTTATACGGTTGCCGAATCTTCCAATTAGAGCGCCTTGATATCCGTCAGCGTTAACGTATGAGTCAATGCAGTCGTATCCGCCCACAACATCGGTAAAGCAACCGTTGCGGTCTGCGGTCTTAAGCTCTGCGATGATTCCTCCGTAGTTTAAAATTTTTACCTGCATACCGTTTGCGTTTTTCATAGTATAAGCAAAAACGTCGGTGTTACCGTTAGTATGAAGCTGTCCGAAAAGTTCTTTTTTTATGCTCATTGCTTTTCCCTTTTTCTGTTTTATTATTATGAATCGTATCCGTTAGGATTCTTTACTTGCCAATTATATGAGTCGCGGCACATATCCTCAATGTTATATTGCGCAGACCAACCGAGTATCTCGGCTGCTTTTTTAGGATTCGCGTAGCACTCATCGATATCACCCGGGCGTCTGTCGACTATTTTATAATTTATCTTCACGCCTGTTGATTTTTCATAAGCATTTACGATATCAAGAACGGAATATCCCACGCCTGTTCCTATATTGAAATGTTCAACACCCGTAACGGTTTCAGCACGTTCAATTGCCTTAAGGTGCGCTCTCGCAAGATCTACAACGTGGATATAATCGCGGACACCCGTACCGTCGTGCGTGTTATAATCGTTTCCGTATATGGACAGACATTCTCTTCTGCCCGAAGCAACCTGAGTAATATATGGCAAAAGGTTGTTTGGTATACCCTGAGGGTCTTCTCCTATCAAGCCGCTTTTATGAGCGCCTATAGGGTTGAAATATCTGAGGATAGATACACTCCACTCATTATCTGCGGCGTGAAGATCCTTGAGAATACGCTCTATCATGAGCTTGGTCTCACCGTAAGGATTCGTTGTTGAAAGCGGAAAATCCTCGGTTATAGGAACGCTTGCGGGTTTTCCGTAAACGGTTGCGGAAGAACTGAATACTATTTTTTTAGCACCGTATTTCTGCATGATATCACAAAGGTTCAGCGTTCCCGTGATATTATTGTGATAATACATAAGCGGTTTTTCGCAAGATTCTCCTACCGCTTTAAGACCCGCAAAATGAATACAGCTGTCTATGTCGTTTTCTTTGAATATCTTTTCGATAGCTTCGTGATCTAAAAGATCGGCTTCGTAAAATTTAAAATCCTTTCCCGTGATCTGCTTTACTCGTTCGAGGGCACAAGGCTTACTGTTTACGAAATTATCGACTACAACCAATTCTCTTCCTGCATTTAGCAGCTCAACCATTGTGTGAGAGCCTATATATCCTGCTCCGCCCGTTATTAAAATTGCCATTTTTTGTACCTCATCTTTTATTGTTTATATTTTAATTAAGCTTGTTTGGATAAATTCCTTTTTCCACAAGACCGAAAATGCCATTTTTTACGGATTCGCGGTCATTTTGATAAGTAACACCGTACCAAGCATCCTCGGAAGCATATACGTTTACCGTGCAAAGCCCCTTTTTCATAAGCTCGGTGACCGCAAAAGGAAGATAGTATTCGCGTTTGAGCGGGTCACCTTCTTTAGATGATAAGAAGCCATCAAAGCCTTCCCAAACGTATTCAAATATGTTTGGATCAAATCCCCAACAGTTCATAGATGCTATTGAGTCGAGCGGTAGATCGTAGTCTACGCCGTTTTCAGTATAGACCGCGTGATCACCGCAAGGACGGATAGCCGTACGCTCGGTTACTTCGCAAAGCTCACCGCTCTCATTTGTACGGCAGATACCTCTTGAAACCGTACCGTTTTCGGTAAGGGTGTTTTTCAATGCGTATCCTATCATGCAATACTTCTTTGGTTCGTTTTGAGACTTTGAAAAATGCTCGTTTAACAAACGATAAGCGCTTCTTCCATAAAAATCGTCGGCATTTATTACGGCAAAGGGCTCGTTTACTACGTGTCTTGCCGCAAGAAGTGCGTGTGCTGTTCCCCAAGGCTTTATTCGTCCTTCCGGAACTGTATGACCGCTTGGAATATCGTCCAAGCGTTGAAATACATACTCTACCTTTATTTTGTTTTCAAAACGTTTTCCGACCGTATTTCTGAATTCATCAAGATTTTCTTCTTTTATTACGAATACAACTTTATCAAAGCCATTAAAAAGTGCATCGTAAACGGAATAGTCTATAATAAATTCTCCGTTTTTCCCAATAGGGTCTATCTGCTTTAGCCCTCCGTAACGAGACCCCATGCCTGCAGCAAGGATAACCAATGTCATAATTAAAGTTTCCTTTCTCAAAAAGTTTTTAATATTTACAAGTAATATTATACTATTTTCTTAACAAAAAAGAAATGAATTTTCAGATTAGTTTACACTTTATTTACAACTGCTTTTTTCTTTACTATTGACAAAATAATTAAATTAGATTATAATATAAGTGTCTCATATGAGACAGAGTTTTTGGAGGTTTTTATGACGGTATATGAAATCTTCCCCGATATTGAAAAACTGCCGTTTTTCAAATGTGCCTCAAAAGATACGGTAAATAAATATTTGAATGAAGATACGATAAAAGCAAGCTCATTTTCGCACGGAGAAATTATTTATTCACCCGTATCCAAAAGAATTTCGGTCGGTATTCTTATAGAAGGAACGGCTAAAGTACGTCCAAACGGAGACGAAAAGACCTTACTAAAGACCATGGGCGTCGGAGAATTGTTCGGAATTGCAAATCTTTATGCTGAAGACGCGTCTTTCCCAAGCGTTATCGTAGCCGAGAAAAAGGCAAAGATATTGTTTATTGACGGAGACGCTTTTAAAAGCTTTATTGAAAACGATCCGTCCGCGCTCAAATGTTATCTTAGCTTTTTGAGTAAAAAAATAGTATATCTCAACAAGAAGATAGCAACGTTTACGGCATCAAGTGCCGAGAACAAGCTTGCTTTCTACTTAACGGAAAACTCTAAAGAAAATACTTTACACCTATCCGTATCAATGTCTGAGCTTGCGAAAACGCTCGGACTTGGAAGAGCCTCCTTGTATCGCGCTTTGGATAAACTTTTAGAAGCAAAGCTTATTGAACGCAACGGAGCAGATATACGTATAATCGATCGTGAAAATCTTTTGGCGCTTACGTCAAATGATATAATATAGTTTTAAATTTATTTTCATACAAAGAAAGGAAAAAATCATGAAACACATTTTCAAAAAAATTCTCATCATCTCTCTTGCTCTACTTATGATGCTTTCAATGTTTGCATCTTGCTCTAAATCACAAGGCGAAGAGCAAGGATCGACAAAAGCAGAAGAGCTTGAATCTAAAAAGCCCGATCCTGAGCTTGAGATAAAGGTCTACGCATTGAACGGAACTACCGCGCTTGGTATGTCAAAAATGATAAATGATGCCGAAGCAAATACCGACTCCATGAATTACAAAATTTCTCTGCATGCCGCCGCTGATACGGTTACAGGCCCTATCATTTCAGGTGAATGTGCTATTGCCGCTCTTCCCACGAACGTTGCGGTAAAACTTTTTAACAACTCCGAAGGAAAGATACAGCTTCTTGCTCTTAACACTCTTGGCGTTTTATATCTCATTCAGGGTGATGGTGAAAACGTTACCTCTCTTGATCAGTTAAAAGGCAAAACGGTTTACGTTCCAGGGGCGGGAGCTAACCCCGAGTATATCACCGCGGCACTTCTTACCAAGGCAGGATTAAAGGTCGGAGAGGACGTTACTATTGACGCTACGAGCTATCCGAACCCCGATGCTCTCGTTGCCGCAGTTGCTAACGGAAGTGCAAAGCTTGCCGTTCTTCCCGAACCCAAGGTAACAGTTACGACTTCGAAGAATCCCTCTATAAAAGTGGCTCTTGATCTTACGCAAGAATGGGAAAAGCAGTATGGCAAAAACACTCTCGTTCAAGGTTGTCTTGTAGTCAATACAGAATTTGCAAAGGCCCATCCTGTTGAGATAGCGCAGTTCCTTCGTGATTACGAAGCATCTGTAAACTATATTAAGGAAGGCTCGGAAGAGGCTATCAATATGATAGTAAGCGCAAAGATACTTCCACAAGCTGCAATTGCCAAAGCAGCTCTTCCCAAGTGTAATATCTGTTATATTGCGGGAGCTGATATGAAGAATGTAATGAATACTTTCTGCGAAGCTATTTACTCATACGACGCAAAATCTATTGCCAAGATGCCTGCCGATGCTTTTTATTATGTATCGGTTGCTAAATAATTAAGCTGTGAAAACCTTTTTAAAGTCAGTCTTTAAAGCTATTGCCGTCTGTGCCTTTTGGGTACTTGTTTGGATACTTATATCGAAAAAGGTAAATAACGGTTTTCTATTCCCTTCGCCTAAAGACACATGGCAGGCTTTAAGGGCTCTCGTTGTGACGTTTGAATTCTGGGGTACTACGCTTATAACGCTTTTAAGAATAATTTACGGTATTATGATATCATTGCTCATAGGATGCGGTCTTGCCGTTGTTACTTCGTTTTCAAGGCTTATCAACACTTTGCTTGCGCCTATGATGAACGCTATGAAGTCAGTTCCCGTAGCTTGCTTTATAATGCTTGCTCTCCTTTGGCTTGAGACTAATATTCTTCCCGTGTTTATTACCGCCTTGATAGTTGTTCCTATCGTATGGTCGAACGTTTCACAAGGAATTGCATCGACCGATAAGAAGCTGCTTGAGGTCGCTGAAATATTCCGATTTTCTTCAGCTAAAAAGATATTTAAAATATACGTTCCGTCTGTAATGCCGTATTTTATTGCCGCTTGCAGATCGGCGTTCGGTATGGCTTGGAAAGCGGGTATCGCGGCAGAGGTATTGGCTGTTCCAAAGCTGGCAATAGGAACTGAAATATATTTTTCAAAGCTTTGGTTTGAGACTCCTTCCCTGTTCGCGTGGACGGTAGTAATAATAATTTTAAGCTACGTTATAGAAAAACTTTTGATATTGGCAATAGGTGCTATCGCTAAAAAATTGCACGTTGTTAATAAAGGTGACGGATATGCTGAAAATTGAAAATCTTACGTTTAAATATGATGATAAAACGATTATCGACGGTCTGTCGTATACCTTTTCCGACGGTATCGTAACGGCTATAACGGGAGCTTCGGGAAGCGGAAAGACTACGTTGCTTTATCTGCTTTGCGGACTAAAAAACGCTCAAAACGGAAAGATATATAATGATCATAAAAAAACAGCGACAGTTTTTCAAGAGCACAGGCTTTTTCCGTGGATGACTGCTATTGAAAACATTACTGTAACGGGAACGGACATCTCACGCGCCAAGGAATTGCTTAAGCTTCTCTTCCCTAACGAAGAGGTTGACGGCAAATATCCCGACGAGCTTTCGGGCGGTATGAAGCAACGAATAGCTATCGCAAGAGCTCTTGCGTACGAGCCTGACTTTTTGCTTCTTGACGAACCGTTTAAAGGGTTAGATAAAGAAACCAAAGCAATTGTTGCAGATGTAGTCTTCTCTGAAATGAAGCATAAAACCTGTATTTTGATAACCCACGATGAAGATGATCTTGTGTATTGTCAAGAGCATTTGAGCATATCGGGAAATCCTATTTCTCGATTTAAATTGGTAAAAAGTAGCAGTATGAAAACTGAATAACTTATTGGTTTTTCTGTCAATACTCCTGACATAAGCAAATTGTGTCGGGAGTATTTTTTATGCATTACAACAAAGTTGAACTGTGTGGAGTAAATACCTCAAAATTAAAGGTTTTGAGTGACGATGAAAAGAAAGAATTGTTAAAAAAAACAAAGGAGGGTGATTCTGAGGCAAGGCAGGAGCTTATAAACGGAAATTTAAGACTTGTTTTAAGTATAATTCAAAGATTCAACAACAGAAAGGAAAATCTTGACGATCTTTTTCAGGTTGGTTGTATTGGGCTTGTAAAGGCTGTTGACAACTTCAATATCGATCTTGACGTAAAATTTTCGACCTATGCAGTTCCCATGATAATAGGTGAGATACGGCGCTATCTTCGTGATAACAACGCAATACGGATAAGCAGATCTGTAAGAGATCTTGCGTACAGAGCTCTCCAAGCAAGAGAGGAGCTGATACGAGAAAAAGAAGGAGATCCTACTGTGGACGAAATAGCCAAACGCGTTGGAGAGACAAAAGAAGCGGTAGCTCACGCACTTGAAGCTATCGTAGAACCTATTTCCTTATATGAGCCCGTATATAACGAGGGCGGAGACTCTATTTACGTTATAGATCAGTTAAGCGACAATTCGGGTGCTGACGAAATGTGGCTTGAAAATATTGCTCTTCGTGAAGCTATGAAGGCATTGAATGAGCGCGAGAGAAAAATAATAAATTTAAGATATTACAAAAACAAGACCCAGATGGAGATAGCTGAAGAGATAGGCATTTCGCAGGCACAGGTATCGAGACTTGAAAAGGGCGCGCTTGAGCGAATGAAAAAACAAATATAAAAAAAGCGTTGTCACTTTATTTTTTGGTGACAACGCTTTTTATCAGAAAAATATTCTTCCGTATTGCTTTCCTTTTAAAGCGAGCTCAAGAGTTGGCAAAAGCAGAGAAAAATCTGCTACCAAGGAGTGTGGCTTTTTATTGGGATCATCTTGAGATAGCGGAACGAAATAAACGCTTTTTCTGTTCAACAGCGTTCCGATATTGCCGAGATTCGCCGATAGCGCATCATTTGAAGCGAGCGTTATTACAAGCGGTCTGTCACTTCGTAAATGCGCCTTTGCCGCCATTGTGACTGCCGTGTCGGTAATTCCGTTTGCAAGCTTTGCGAGCGTATTTCCCGTGCAGGGACATATTACCATAGCATCAAGAGGAGTTTTTGGACCGAGAGGCTCTGCCTCTACAATGGTATGGATTATCTTCTGTCCGCAAAGCTCTGTGACTTCCCTTTTGAGATCTTCACATTTTCCAAAATGAGTATCGGTATAATAAACGTTATCGCTCATTATTGGCTGTATTTTATATCCGCATGCAAGCAAAGCCTTTAATTGCTCGATAGCTATTCTATGAGTGCAGAACGAGCCGCACATAGCAAAGCCTATCATGTGTAAACCTCCTTTTCTATGATTCGGTTTACACAATCTCCTATAAGCTTACCCGCACTTTCGGGTGCATATTTTCCTGGGAGAGACGCCGCCCACAAAACGTTTGAGCCGAGCTCCTTTGCGGCGCAGACATCTATGCCGCCCGGTGCGGATGCAAGCTCTATAATAAAGGTCTTTTTATCAACTCGGTCTAAAAAATCACGGTCAAAAAGCCACGATGGGACTGTATTATAAATTATATCATATCCGTTCTCAAGTGCGCGGAGAGCTTTTTCTTTGGTTGAGTCATTTTCTAAAGAAAACGTTTTTGCACCAATACATTCGGCAAAAGCAAGGTCTGCTTCCTTTCGGGCAAGGACTGTAACGTTTGCACCAAGAGCCACTAAAAGAACACAAAGATGCTTTGATATTCTGCCAAATCCCGTAATGGCTATTTCAGCCCCCTTTATTTCTCTGTTCAAGCTATTCATCGCAATACTCAAAGCGGCTTCTGCGGTAGTATAAGCGTTTCTTACTTGGAAATCCTCCGATTCGAAATAATCAAAAATACGTATATTTCTTTTTTTCAGGTCTTCGGTAATACCAACAGGAATACGTCCTCCGATAACTATCGTCGTTTCATTTATATCCGAAAGTATATCTTTTAATTTAATTCCTTTGCCTTGCGTATAAAGCGGACAATTAAGCATATTTCCCGCTACCGTTGACGGTAATGGTAAAAGCCATGCATCTGCCGAGCCCACCGCTTCCTCGAACGAATTACAATGCTCTATTCTCGTGTCAAGGTATCCCGATTTTTCCAATCCCCATAAAGCGATCTTCCAACCGTGCTCACATAATGTTGATGCCGCAGCATATTGTCTTAAATCGCCTCCAAGCACTGCTATTTTAAAATCACTTTTCATAACACATTTCCTTTCGCAGCAGGCAAATAAACGTCTTCCTGCTATGTTATCATAATATGATAAAGAACATGTGTTTGACATTGTTCGAGAAGGTTTATTCCAATGGAAAAGCTATGTTCCAGAGCTTGTTCTTTTCTTTGTTTACGTAAGTGGGAACATCTTTATGCTCTATTATTTTTGCGTTATACGTATTTTCAGACGCAAACACCAAGAGCTCAATATTGTTCCCGTTCAAAACTATACTTTCTTTTTCTGTTGTGTTTGATGAGGCTGAAATTATTGCAAATCTGCCGAGATTTAAAGTATCTTGAAGAAATTTATCTTTCTTTGTTACGTCAGGGTCAACAAAATTCAAGGCGGTAGAATTTTTAAATATAGAAACCAAGGACGGTCTTCCCTCTTTTCCTCTGTCTATATAAAGTGTGATATCTTCCTCGCTTTCAAATATTTCCTCTTCGTTATAAGTATGCACGGTAGCACCTATTGATTCTGCCGATTCTATAATATCTTTCACTATATCAAGCTCTGCTTGAGTCTTGGGCATGGGTACTTGTACGTTATCTATTATAGTGAATCTTCCTATTCGTTCAAGTATAAATGGGTGTTCTTGTGACAAATGCGCCAATATAAGTGAGTCTATTTTATTTGCACCTACGTCATTTGCAAGATAATAGCTTTCGTAATACATATCTGTCGATTCACACGAGATATCGCATAATATCGATCTGCCGTTTTCCGAGATCACTATCATCTCCTCTTTTCCCTCTACCGCGTATATGGCTTTGGGCGGTTGTTGAATATGTGTTAACACAAGACACATACCAAACGCAAATATTGCGGCAGTCGGAGGTATTATCATTAGCCATTTGTGTTTGAGCTTGATCACGAGGCATATGATCAATATCACTATCAAGACGGGTATAATTATATCGGCAAAAACGTAGTTAAGCGATTGCACCGCATGATCCCATTTTGAAAAATAGCGCAATATGTTTACTATCAACTTAATAGTATATCTCATGAGGTCTAGCAACATAACATTCAGTGCGGGTATCTTACACAGTATGAAAACAAGAGGTATCTCACACAAAAACAGAGTGGATACAGGAGACAGAATTACATTTACGGGGATAGAAACAAGTGATACTTCTCCGAACACACTCCAAGAAACAGGAAGGACAAAAAGGTTTGAGACGACGGTCATAAGAATTATTGCGCATATTCCAAGACCTAATCTTTTTAAAGTTCGCAAATACCATTTTTTCGGATTCCTTTTTGGAAGCTTCTCGTCAATAAATGAATATATCGTTACTATGCCTAATGTAGCGAGGAATGACATCCATAATCCAAGGTCAAAGCAAGAATACGGAGATACCAGAAGTATTACAAAAATTGCGAAAAACAGCGACGTAACAGTATCCTCGTCGTCCGCAAGAACGAAATGCAGATACGTTATACAAAGCATTATTACCGCTCGGCTTGCCGATGTAGAAAAGCCCGTTATAATCAAAAGACCTATGGAAAGTATTGAGATCATTGCGCAACGTATCTTTTTATCAACGAAAAAATGAACGAGAAACCGATCTATTGTGCCAAGCAGGATGGTGATATGCATTCCGCTTACCGCCATTAAATGAGACGCTCCGCAACGTCTGAAATCTCTTGAAACGTCTGTGGAAATGTCGGACGTATCATTCATAAAAAAGCCTTTAGCCAATGGACTTATACCGGTACCGAATGTATCATCGAACTCATTTGCGATCGTTTCGCGTATTCTGTTCGAAATTATCTCAAAGCCGCCTTTTTGAGTAAGAGTATCCCACATTGAAAGCTCGTTCCCGCAACTCAAAATCGAAAGCTTTTGAGCGTCGTAAATAACAGCGGAAAGTATTATTTTTTCATCATTAGTTCTGTCATAAGCCGTAAATCCCCATATCTTTTCGTTAGGAGAAATAAGCTCTGTTCTTGAAATCACACTATCGCCCGAATGTAGTTCTATCCCGAAAGGCATTAACGCTACTGCTCTGATCTTGGTTTTGTCTTCCCCTATTTTCGTTATATTTACCGTATATTCCGACAGATACTCACTTTGTTTGCCTTTACTTATAACGGTCATTTCAACGGTTCGGTTACCCTCATATTCAAGAGCTTTCTTTTGCGACAGATCTATTGCTGTGTATGAGCGTACAAGACCTATAAGACAAGATGCGCAACATAACAATATTAAAATGAACGCAGCTTCTCTTTTATTCTTTAATATCAAAAGCAACAGTAATATAAAAGAAGCTGTTATTACTAAAACGGCAATAGAAAAAATTTTATAAGGAGAAGGAACAAAAAATGACATAACAAAAAACAGGCACATGAGTGCTACGTAGCGTCCTTTAAATAACTGCATATATCTTCTCCTTTCTTTTTATATATGTCTATGTTACCATAAAGACTTATTTTTGTCAATTCTTGAGATGATTTTGACTAATTTTTTCTTGTTTTGAAATATTTTACTTGACATTTATGAAGTTATATTATATAATAAAAGGCGTTAAGAATAAAATTTATTAAGGAGGAGCGTTTTAGTATGTACGAAAAGTTTGCGAATCTGCTTGTTGAAGAATTACAGATAGACAAAAAGGACATAACCTTGGATGCCGAGCTTTCCAACGATCTTGGCATTAATTCTATTGAGCTTGCAGATCTTGTTATGCTTTGCGAAGAAAAATTCGGCATAGAAATAACAGATGACGATATCCGTACGTTTACTACCGTCGGCGACGTTGTAAACTATCTTGAAAATCTTGATAAGTAATTTTTATAAAGTTTGGGGCTGAATCAATCAGCCCCGTTTTTTTGTTCTTCAAGAGCAATTTCTATCATATACCCTTGATTTCTTACAGTAGATATCATTCTGCTTCCGCATAGCATTTCAAGCTTTTTTCTTAAATGGTAAATATAAACATCGGAGATGTTTCCGTTTTCCGCGCCTAAAATCGAGTTCAGCTCTTCCCTTTTTACAGGCTTTGAATGATTTGAACAGAGATGCTCAAGAACCTTAAATTCATACGCTGATAGATCTGTATATTTGTCTCCGTATGAGATAGTTCTCGTTTTTCTGTCGATCAAAACAAGAACGGTTGCAGTGTTTTGCTCCAAAGGAAACTCATTTGTTGAATAATTATTTATTAAATAGCGAAGTTTTTCGAGTGACGGAGGAATACGGATCCTTTGCTCGTCCTCAAAGAAATCCTCTTTTCTCGACATAAGTATAGTGTTCTTTTCCTGCATCTTTGATATTTCGGGAACGGTATCGATATCCCATAAATATCTCATAAAGCTTTTACGCAAGCTTTGAGCAGACGTATAAGTTTCAACGTTGTATCCGTTGAGTCTGCATTCTAACTCGCAAAGCTTTGAGAGCTGTTTATCAGCCGTTATTATAGCTATTTTTTTCATATCGGATGTCGCTCCCTATTATTTCGTATAAGAGCAAAGCTCGTCAAACACAGAAACGATATCTTGAGCGTTTGTGGCTTTCATTATTTTATCTCTTGCAATAGCTGCTCCGCTTATACCGTTTATATACCAAGCCATATGCTTTTTGCCTTCCGCAAGACCAACGCGCTCTCCTTTATGCGCTATCATTTCCGAAAGCTGATATGCGGCAATATCCAGCCGTTCTTTGAGTGTAGGCAGTGTATAAGCCTTCCCATCAAGCTTTGAGGATATCTCTTCAAATATCCACGGATTACCCATAGCACCTCTACCGACCATTACTCCGTCACACCCTGTTTTGTCCATCATCTGAATAGCGTTTTCGACAGAATAAATGTCTCCGTTTCCAATAACAGATATCGAAACGGCGTTTTTTACGCGTTCTATTACCGAAAGGTCTATTCCGGGGGCATACAATTGCTCTTTTGTACGAGCGTGAACACAGATAAGCGACGCTCCGTTCGCTTCAAGGATCTTTGCGACCTCGGGCGCGTTTATCGAGTTCGAATCCCACCCTGCTCTTATTTTTACGGTCACTGGAATTTTTACCGCTTTACTTACGGCATTGACTATTTTTCCCGCAAGCTCGGGATCTTTCATCAATGCGCTTCCCTCACCGTTTCCTGTTATCTTTCTTACAGGACACCCCATATTTATGTCTATTGCGGCAGGAGGAATATCCGACATACAGCCTTTGTAAGAACAATTCTCTATCATTTGGGCAGCTTCTGCCATAAATTCGGGTTCGGACCCGAAGATCTGGACAGCCATGGGGCTTTCGCTTTTTAAAACGGCGGCAAGCGGAGCTGTTCCGTTTAGTGCCGCTTCTTTTCGGTGAGAGCGTTGCTCGTAGCAAAGTGCTTTTGCGGAGACCATTTCACTAACGGTATATTCAGCACCGAAGCGTTTGCACAAAAGCCTGAATGTCCTATCCGTAACCCCCGCCATAGGTGCAAGAACGAGCCCGTGTTTTAAAACAGTTTCACCTAATTTTATACTCATAACTATTTCCTTGGAAATAAATTCGGTGCCGTTGCCGTTTTGCTTTGGCAACAGCACCGTTGGTTTTTATTTAGAAATTTCTACCTTGACAAAATCCTTAATTCTTGCCGCATATTCCCGAACAGAACGAAATATCTGCCCACTGTAAACTCTTGGATCAGAAGCAACTCCAATAACATCTGCTCCCATTTTCTTCGATATATATATGGCACGATACAAATGATATTTTTGCGTAACTACCGCAAAGTTTTTGTATTCCAAACGGTATATAACGTTGTAAATGCTTTCGTAAGTCGAATAACCGTTATTATCGCGTACGATCGAGCTTTCGGGGATTCCGTGTTCGATACAATAATCAAACATCGCGCTTACTTCGTCGTAATCGTCTCCCGAATAGTCTCCCGATAAAATGATACGGTTTGATACACCTTTTTCGTAAAGCTTTATAGCAACACTTAATCTATCGGCAAGCATATCCGAAGGAGTTCCGTCAACACGAAGTCCTGCGCCCAATACTACGATAGCATCTACGGGAAATGGCATTTTATCATCTGTAACAATGTTATCAGATGTATTTTTTACCACGAGAATGTTTACAATTAAAACAAACAAAAACGCGAGCAATATCAAGAAAAGTATTACGGCAACAATGATATTAAGTTTTTTCAAACGCATTATTTTACGCTTTTTTGAGTGCGATTTACAATTATCTCAGTAGCTGTATCCATGTAGTCGTTGTTCATCATTTCTATCCAGCCCTTATCAACGAGAGCGGAAAGCTTGGGGTCCATAGGGATACGCGCAAGAAGATCGTATCCGAACTTCTCTGCTATCTCTTCGATATGGCTGTCTCCGAACACCTTGATCTCCTTGCCGCAATCGGGACATTTTACATAGCTCATGTTCTCAACGAGACCGTAAACAGGTATCTCCATAAGCTGTGCCATGTTGGCTGCTTTTGAAACTATCATAGATACAAGATCCTGAGGGCTGCTTACGATAATAGCTCCGGCTATCGGAATGGACTGGAATACGGTAAGCGGAACGTCGCCCGTTCCGGGAGGACAGTCGATAAACATATAGTCAATGTCGTGCCAAATGGTGTCAGTCCAAAACTGTTTTACAGCTCCCGCGATAACGGGACCTCTCCATACGACAGGTTTAGTCTCGTCCTCAAGCATGAGGTTCACGGACATTATATCAATACCTGAGGTCGTAGTGGGAGGTATCATTCCGTGGTCATCACCGTCGACACCGCCTTTTATTCCAAATGCTTTAGGAATAGAAGGACCTGTGATATCGGCATCTAGAATAGCTGTCTTATATCCGAGACGCTGCATATTTACAGCCAGCATAGAGGTAACGAGAGATTTACCTACTCCTCCCTTTCCGCTCATAACGGCGATTATATGCTTTACGTTGCTAAGCTCATGAGGCTGTTCCTTGAGAGAATTTTTTTCTTTAGATGAACAATTGCTTGAGCAGGTTGAACAATTGTGAGTACATTCAGACATTTTTTGTTTCCTTTCTATAAGTTTATATTTATATTATTTACTATGAAAACGACCGCAATTCTTTTTATGAATTGCGGTCAAATGGCGGAGAGAGAGGGATTCGAACCCTCGTGTGCTTTCGCACAAACTGATTTCGAGTCAGCCCCGTTATGACCACTTCGATATCTCTCCATATGAAATTTAAATTTTTGATTTTTTAGCTCAACGCATTATATTATAACACAAATGAAAATAAATTTCAATACCTTTTTTAATATTTTTGGAAATTTATTATTTTCTTTTGTTTTACCTTGTTTTTATATATAGGCTGAACCTGAACATCGTGAGTATCGTTTGATAAAGTGTTGCACCAAATTTGCACCAAAATCACACCAACGCTTAACGCCTATTCAGCTCGACAAATTGGAATTTGTCAGTATTACAACTGCTTTATCTCATTTGCAATCATAGCCACAGCTTTTGCGTTTGTATCAATTTT
>JAZNEM010000096.1:0-5166 GCA_045588595.1 Eubacteriales bacterium | reverse complement strand
CAATTATATTCCCTCTTGATGCTCTGCTCTTGCGATAAATTCTTTTTGCACGTCCGTGGCGAGAGTCGTAAAGAGTGCGTTCCAGCCGCAAAGACGAACCTGAAGATTTGGATATTTCTCGGGGTGGTCGACAGCGTCTCTCAACGTATTTGTATCAAGAACGTTATAATGCACCGCAAAGCCGCCTCTGTCAAAATACGTTTTCAGCGTTCCAAGAAGCGCGCAAAGTCCGTCGTCTCCCTTTACGGCACTTGAATGAAGGTCTACATCAAGCACAGAGCCGTTGACCGTTTCAAGCATATCTATCTCGGTGACAGAATGTATATGCGCGGTAACTCCGTTTCGGTCTCCGCCGACCGACGCGCCCGTATTCTGTGATATCGGCGCTCTCGCAAGGCGACCGTCAGCACTTGCTCCGCAGCCCTTTCCGTACTTGATACGCCAGTCTATCGAGAATGTTCCGAGACGGTAAACTCCGCCCTTTACGTTCGGCTTGCCCGCTATCATACCGTAAAGTCTATGAATGATATCAGCGGCGAGCGAGTCTGTCTCCTTATCTCCCATGCCGTACTTTGCGTATTTATTCTTGACGGTAAGGCGAAGCACCTCGTTATCTTTCCAATCATTCTTCAATATCTCACAAAGCTTTGCAAGAGTTACCTTTTTGTCCTCATAAACAAGCTTACGGATAGCTGCCAAGGAATCGACTGCCGTAGCAAGTCCTATTGCGTTGACCGAAGAATTGTTATATTTTGCCGCATAGTCGCAATAGATGTCTCCTCCGTTTTCAAGAGAGGACGGATAGGTAGAAGAAAAGGCTTGAGAAGAGTGTATCTTACTATAATTACGCTCATAAAGATCGGTATAATACATCGCCAAGCTTGAAAGATTCTCAAGCTGGCGCACTGTTTCTTGATAAAAAGCATCAAACGTAGCAAACTCTCCGTTATTTTTCAGGCCTACGCTTTTTTCCGTAAGAAGATCGTTTCCGCCGTTGATAGCAAGCTCCACGGCTTTAGCGATATTAACTATCGCGTTACATGACGAGGATATCTCTTCCCTTGCGGAGCATTCATAGCAGCCTACTATCTCATATTTTTCGGCATCTGCTTCAGACGCGCCGTTTTTGATAAGCGAACGCTTTATCATATCGTCCGACAAAAAACAGATACTGTTAGCAGAGCTTCGGATACTCTCCATAGCCAATTCCAAAAAATCTTTCGGAGTGGTATCGGAATAAATTATGTGTATTTTGGTATTCGGAGGCGCTATGCGCATATAAGTACCCAACAGCAAATACGACAGCTCGTTTACCGATGTTTTTCCGTTTTCATCGTTTGTGCCGAGTACAAACGGAATATTGGAATTGACATTCCATGAATCTATCTCAAGAATGAATCTTTCAATCATTTGAGCGGCTTTTGATTTATCCTCTTTTTGATAAAAACGATAAAGCAGACTGTCAAGACGTCCAAGTGTACGCACGGGCGTTGCGTCGAAATGCTGTTGCATCGTAAAGTATATCATTACTGTCTGCAACGCTTCATAAAGTGTTTCGGGCTTGCGCGTTTTCAAGGCTCGCAGAGAGCTTGCCATTTCAGCGTATCCCATTTCTTCGGCTTTGTTTGCGGCTCTGTCCATGAAAACAAATACAGCTTTATAAAAACGAATGAGCAGGTCGAAATAACGTGTCTTTTTTTCATCGTTTTCTACATTTGACGCATATTTTTTAACACGCTCGAAAAGTCCGACAATGCCAAGCTCTATAATATCCTCCCATAAAGGAGCGGTATGGCTGAAATCCTTATCACCAAATGCTGAGCGTGTTTCGTAAGAGTCCTTTGCCACTCCATTTTTTATCGTTTCATCAAAGGCTTTTGCACGAGCATTTACGACCGCTTGCATTATTCCTTCGCAATTAACGCGAACGAAAAAACAATTTTCGGAAGATATATTTATATCACAATTTTCAAGCAAAAATTCACGTATCTCGGTGTCCGCGCGCAAAACGTCGGAGTCGTTGCCGATACAAACGCGAGAAAGCGCAAAATTCAAAAGCTCTTCTCTGTTCATGCCATTACCTCCCTTTAGATTTATGCAATTGCATTATATCATAATAAAAAAATAAGTCAATATCTTTTAGAAAAAATTTTTTCTTTTCATTAAAAACCTTTCATATGTTGACAAAATGCGGAAAATGAGTTATAATGTTATATTGATAAATATTACGCCGTTCTATTTCGGCAGGAGGTTAAATTTTATGAAAATTTACGACGAGCTCGTTGCCCGCGGCCTTATCGCGCAGGTAACGAACGAAGAAGAGATCAAAAATATGATCAACGAAGGCAAAGCCACGTTCTACATCGGCTTTGACTGTACCGCTGACAGCTTGACCGCGGGTCACTTCATGGCTCTTACTCTCATGAAGCGTTTGCAAATGGCGGGAAACAAGCCTATCGCTCTTATCGGAGGAGGCACTACTATGATCGGCGACCCCTCGGGCCGTACCGACATGAGAAAGATGCTTACCAAAGAGGACATCGATCACAATGCTGCTTGCTTCAAGAAACAGATGGAAAGATTCATCGATTTCTCCGACGGCAAGGCTATGATGATAAACAACGCGGATTGGCTTCTTGATCTCAACTACGTTGAGCTTCTCCGCGAGGTAGGCGCTTGTTTCTCGGTCAACAATATGCTTCGCGCTGAATGCTATAAACAAAGAATGGAAAAGGGACTTTCCTTCCTTGAATTTAACTACATGATAATGCAGTCCTACGACTTCTATCATCTCTACAAAGCTTACGGCTGTAATATGCAGTTCGGCGGAGACGACCAGTGGTCGAATATGCTTGGCGGTACTGAGCTTATCAGACGTAAGCTCGGCAAGGACGCTCACGCTATGACCATTACCCTTCTCACCGACTCTCAGGGCAAAAAGATGGGTAAGACCGCGGGCAACGCTGTTTGGCTTGACCCCGCAAAGACTTCTCCCTACGATTTCTATCAGTACTGGAGAAACGTTGCTGACGCAGACGTTCTTAAGTGTATCCGTATGCTTACCTTCTTGCCTCTTGAGCAGATCGACGAGATGGACAAGTGGGAGGGCGCACAGCTCAACCGCGCTAAAGAGATACTCGCGTATGAATTGACAAAGACGGTTCACGGTGAGGAAGAGGCGCAGAAAGCGGAAGCAAGTGCAAAGGCACTCTTCGGTGCGGGTGCTGTGGCGGAGATCCCCGAGACCGAGCTTACCGACGCTGACTTCGTTGACGGCATCATCGATATCGGTTCTATTCTCGTAAAAGCGGGACTTGTTCCCTCCAAATCCGAGGCAAGACGCGCTATCGAGCAAGGCGGCGTTTCCGCAGACAACGAAAAGGTCACCGACGTTCGCAAGACCTATACAAAGGACGACCTCAAGGACGGAATCGTATTCCGCAGAGGTAAAAAGAATTTCAAAAAAGTAATTGCAAAATAAAAAACGCCATAAAAGGCTGTGTACGCTTAAGGACAGTTTTTGAACTTAAAAAGAATATTTTATTTACCGACAAAAATGACAGAGAACACTTTACATTCTCTGTCATTTTTTGACTATTTTGTAGTATTATCTTTACTTGCAACAATATTTTCTTCTTTGATTTGAACATCAAATTCGGGAAAACAAAGCAAAAAGTAATCACACTCGTCGCAACAACACTCAAAACCTTGCTCGCCGTTACCAAGGCAAACGGTAGGTTTTCCCGGCGTAAGCTCAATACCGGTAATGTCTATGATCTTTTCTGGAATGTTCTTGTTCATATATCCCCCATCAGCATATAAAAAAGTGCGCAACCGAAGCCACGCACCGAAAAACGTCAACTCCAATTGTCGCCAAACAAAAAACTAATGATACGGAAAACACCATACACAAATTAGCGGAATCAACGTTTTTACCATCATTCACTAATTTGTGTAAAAAGCAAAAAGGCATAAAACACCCTATAAAAATAAGGTGCTCTCCTTAAAATCATTATTTGTTTTTTGTTTGGCACAATTATTATATCACACTTTTTGCGGTTTGTAAATATAATTAGTGAAATTTTATCCAATTACCTTCCGTGAAAGAAGAATGTCATTTTTTTTGACAACCACTGCATTTGTGTACACAAATACAAAAATACGGCATACCTCTTTCGAAATATACCGTATTCTTGCATAACTGGTGTTTTTTTGTTAATATCAGTCCTTCTGCAGTCTCTTAAGCTCCGCAAGGAAGGTATCGATATCCTTGAACTCGCGGTAGACGGAGGCGAAGCGCACGTATGCGACCTCGTCGCGTTCCTTGAGCTTTTGCATGACCATTTCGCCTATCTCGGTCGTAGTTACCTCGGTAGACAAAGAGTTCTGAAGCTCGGCTTCTATCTCATTTACTATCTCCTCGGCGTTTACGGGGCGTTTTTGGCAAGCCTTCAGAAGTCCCGAAAGCAATTTGTTTCTGTCAAACAGCTCTTTATCGCCGCTCTTTTTTATAACTATGACCTGAACGGTCTCTATTACCTCAAATGTGTTAAAACGTTTTTGACAAGCAAGACATTCGCGGCGGCGGCGTATGCTATTGCGCTCCTCCACGGGTCGAGAATCGATGACCTTACTATCTGTAAATCCGCAAGCGGGACATTTCATAATCTTTGTTCAGCCTTTCACTTATATAATAATTATAAATTATTATACCATATTTTCAGGCTAAAGTAAAGAGTTTTTTCAAAAATTTCCCTTATCTTGCTTCGTATAGTTCCCTTTTTATATCGGTTGCGATATCCTCAAGATGTATAGGAGAGAGCTCCTCTTCAACGACTTTTTTGAAAATATGCTCGCAATTTTCTTTGTTTCCGCTAAATATTTCAAAATCGCTATCTCCGTTTATCTCCGCGTATATCGCGTATTTGACCTTATCCTTTATTTTTATTTCCCACAAAGAATATTCCGCGTTTTCGTTTTCGCTTTCCGACATCATTAAAATTTTTCCTTTTGCCATTTCTGTTCCTTTCATAAAGCGTATATTTTTATAGTGCGCACATCTATAATTATAGCATTGAAAAAATTTGAATAAAAAGGCAAAAATATTCAAAATTAGCGATATTTTATGAAAAAACGCCTTAAATATACAAAATCCCTCTGAATATA
>JAZNEM010000095.1:0-11047 GCA_045588595.1 Eubacteriales bacterium | reverse complement strand
TATACAAAATCCCTCTGAATAGATGTATATTTTCTGTTTTGAACAGATCTTGAATTTAAAAAATTGAATAAATATTCCAAAAACCTAAAAATTGTATTTTTTAGTTTCGGCGTTATCTCTGTTTCCAAAAATTTTCGCTTGTTATTTTCGCTAAAATATGATATTATTTTATATAGGATATGACAAAAAAGATTATTTTGAGCAATAAATCAACATTATTTTTCGAAACAAATAATTATACATAGGAGTTGCCGTTTTATGAATATTTTTTCATTAAGCAGAGCTTCCGCTCTGGTTTTGATATACGGGCTTTACGCAGTCCTCTGTCATTCGATCGCCGTGTTTTTTTTAGCCAACTCAAGCGGACTCCGAAGTGGCACTGCTCTTGCACTTACATATGCTCCGATGCTTGAATACTCGGTCATGAGCCTTACGTTGATACTTGTGGGTTCACTTTTGGTAGAAATAACGATTCGAGATACAAAAAAATAAGGGAGTTTTTTCAACTCCCTTATTTTTACTTAGCTTGAATAAAATCAAATATCATTTTGCCTAAAACTGACTCTCCGTTTTCATCAACTGCCTTACAATAAGCGCAATGCTTTCCGTGCATAACGACGTGGTCGTATTTCTCAAACTCAAAATGCTTGAGAGTCGACATCATGAGCATCGTCTGTTCATAGCGATTCTTCATATCATTATCCGAAACGATAAAACGCATTCTCGGATAATCCTCTTCAAGTCCTACGAAATACAAAGGCGCGGTCTCATCAACGATGATCCTTCTCTTATCGATACCTTTGTTTTGAAGCACCTTGAAATGAGCCGTAGGCTGTCCCGCGTCGTGAAAATATCCCGCGATAGCAGAATTATCGAGTCCCACGCTTGCAAGGTACTTTTTATCAAAGCAAAGCATCATAGAAAGATATCCGCCAGCCGAGCTTCCGCCAACGTAAAGCTTATCTGTTCCGAAAAGCTCACTCATGTTCTTGTTGACCCAAGCGACAGCCTCTGCCGCGTCGTAAATATAATCGGGGTATTTTGCGTCGGGATACATTCTGTAATTTATACTTACAAAAGCGATCCCCTTTTGCGCAAGATATTCTCCTACGATCTCCGAGCTGCTTTTATCTCCCTTTTCAAGTCCGCCGCCGTGCATATACATAAATACGGCTTCTGTCTTGCCCTCGGGGATATAGGCATCGAGTACTTTTGCGGGGTTAGTGCCGTCGCTGTAAAAAACGTCTTTGATGGTTTTCATCAATTGTTCTCCTGCTTTGCGGCTGCCAACTTATCAAGTCTCTTGTTTCTTACATAGAGACAAAGATCTATGCCTACCATGATAAAGTTGAGGCAATAGAAAACGAGAACGTACCACTTGCTTGCAAACTGCGCCATGTAAGCCTCGTTAACGAGCTTTGACGCGATACCTGCTATGTATCCAAAGAATATAAGCAACAAAAACACAAGGCTTTTTCCTTTCGTCGTGCGTGCCTTGTAAGATTTTGCCACATTCATCGGCCATGAAGCTCCAAAGCTTACTACCATTATGATCTCTAAAATTTCTGCCATGTTTTTTTACTCCTTTTTTGATATATTGCTTTATAATTCTATCATTTTCTGTCCTTATTGTAAATAATCAAATAACATACACCTACTTTCACTTGACAATTAAAGTAAAATGTGTTAAAATAGATCTAATAATTAAATTACGGAGAAAAGATATGGAGCTTTTACAGTTAAGATATTTTTGCGACGCGGCGCAAACTCAAAATTTTTCTAAAACGGCAAAGAAGTATCTCGTCCCTACCTCCAACATATCACAATCGATAAAGCGGCTTGAAAAAGAGCTTGGCTGCGAGCTTTTTGAGCATAGAGCAAACAAAGTTATACTCAATGACGACGGAAAAAGATTTTTTTCAAGCGTAGTTCAGGCTTTAAATCTTTTAGACGGCGCGAAAGACGATATTGCGGGCAGCGCAGGAGATATACGCGGTGAAATAAAGCTTATCTGTGGCTGCAACAGAAAAAACATTACCGAAGCGATAGAGATATTCAAGCATCAGCACCCACAGGTAAATCTTACAATATACCACACCATTGATGCCGATAAGAATTTTGATATACTTATATCCGATATCTGCCCTTATGAATACGGAAACAGAACGCTCATTATCGACGAGGAGATATGCCTCGCCATGCACAAGAGCAATCCACTTGCCGATAAGGAAATATATTCGGTCAATCAGCTCGAGCAGGAGCGTTTTATTACCATGTCGGGAGATTCAAGTCTTCATAGAATAATGCTAAAGGTCTGTGGCGATGCAGGCTTTACGCCAAATATCGCAATTCAAACCGACGACCCTTTTTACCTGCGTAAATATATTGAATTGGGATTGGGTATCGCATTCGTTCCCGCTCGCTCGTGGCAAGGACTTTTTTCCGATAAGATAGTTTTAAAAAGCGTTAACAATATTCGCCGAAAAAGCTTCGCTTACGTTTCGAAAACAAAATCAACAAAGCGTTCTGTTGAAGCCTTTTTGAATATTTTGATAGACATTACGAAGGATATGAGATAAAAAAGACACCAAAAGGGGTGCCTTCCATAAAGCAGGTTATACCTACCGATAGAAAATCATCTTCGTAGGGGCGTTCTGTGAACGCCCGCGGGCGAACGCAGTTCGCCCCTACGGAAAAGGACAGAGAATGTGAAATTTCTCTGTCCTTTTTTGTAACTCTGTCTATAAGCCGGGTTCTGTCTTAAACGGTCATCTATCTTCGCTTTGCGTCACCGCAAAGCTTCGGGGATATCCCCGTGCCACCTATGGAGCATACGTCGGGCAAACGCTCCGTGCGGTGTTGCTTCGGATAAGGTTTACAGCAAACCTACGTTACCGTAGGAGTGGGTGGGCTCTTACCCCGCCTTTCCATCCTTACCTCCATTCAAGTAAATGAAGGCGGTCTATTTCTGTTGCACTTTCTCGGGAGTCGCCTCCGGCTGACGTTATCAGCTATCCTGCCCTATGAAGCCCGGACTTTCCTCACGGTAATACCTTTCGGCAACATACCGCGCGACCGTTCGGCAAAGTTACTTCGTTATTATAGCACAAACGCGCCCTCTTGTCAAGAAGAGAGCGCGTTTTTTGATACGCAACACACTCGGCGGGAGCTACCGAGTATATCGTAATTTATTTTCTTTATCCTATTAAAAGCTTGCGTACCCTCGGGATACGGAACAATATTATAGCCGCCGCAACGGTAAATATTGTTTCGGGAAGCATATATATACCGTTATAGCAGATAGAATAAAGGACAGGTCTGCCTACCCACTCCGTTCCGAAAGCCACAAATTTCTCGAAATTTGCCCACAGGATAACACCTGCCAAAAAATGTACGACAAATCTCAAGACGCATACCATCGCTACACCGCAGATACAACCAACTGTACCCTTTTTGCGAAATACTCCCGCAAAGCCAAGCACTGTGAAAGCCACTATATAATCAAGCAAGAGCGAGCCTATGAGCATCCAAGGTGTGAGTCCCCAACCGAAAACGCCGCCTTGAAGGATCTGAAACCACGAATAGCAAAATGCGCTTCCTATTCCCCACAGTACGCCGTGGCGTATCGAGATAACGCAAAGCGGAAGCATTGACAAAAGGGTTATAGAGCCGTCGAATGGCAACTGAAAGATTTTGATGTAACTCAAGACTACCGCCAGAGCTACGAGGATAGCTGACTCACAAAGAGCGCGTATTTTTGTTTGTTTCATTTTTTGTACCTCCAAAAAGTATTACAAAAGCCGCACGGAAATCCGTGCGGCTTCAATTCTTTTCTGCTTTTATTTTGAAAGCACAAATTGAAAATCTCCCTACGCCGGCATGATCCGTATCAGGTTAAAGGGTTCAGCTCACGCTATCTCAGCCCATAAAGGACACCCCTGATTTCTATGCGGTTTTTACGGTATTAAGTATATCACAAAAAATTCTTTTTGTCAATACCCTGTTTTTAAATCAATAGTGATAATTCGCACCGACACTCTTCATGTCAACGCCCTTAAGGAGAGCCTCATCAACCTTTATATTGGGAATATACTGTGCGAGATATTGAGAAAACAATGTGTTCATAAGGTCGGTCATAAAGATATATCCGCTGCCCGTGGTGCTTACGAAAAAGTCGGAGTTATCGTCCATCAGATATCCGCCCTTTTCATTTTCATAGCGCATCATGATATGTATTCCGTATTCGGAGCGTACAGTACGGACCTCACCTATCTCCATCTCAAAAAGTTCTTCAACTACCTCGGGAGCGTAATAATCGGTGCTCGTTGTCATATAGTACCCGTTTTTATATTCATTCATTCCGAGATCTTCGTTTGCGACCTTTTCATCGGTAACCAAAGCGTCAAAAAGTCCCGTATCGCCCTTTATCGTCTCACCCATTACGATATTTGCCTTATCTATGACCGTTTTTATCTCCTCTGCGGTCATCGGCTTCGTAACGTTATTTCCATTAGCATCGGTAATATTCTTGCGTTTTCCCGCAGTTGTATCGTATGCGACCGTTTTTCCGTCCTCAAGCACGTAGATAGGGTCTCCGTTCTTATCCTTTACTATCTCGTCCTTGTCATTTTTCTTGACAGTTCCATTTTTTACATCATATGCTACCTTGCCGTTTGAGGCGTAATAAATATCGTCTCCGTTAGAGTCAGTCTCGTACGCAAAATCGTACGTAGCGTAGAATATCTGCTTGAAACGGCGATAATTATTGTTGTAATAATCCTCTATAAGCGTTGATGCTATCTTTGAACCGTCAGCTCCGAAAAGATCGTCGCGAAGATACGCTATCTTAGCTTCTGTTATATACGCCTCACGAAGCATCTTATAGTTTACCCCGTAAGCCGCGAGCATTGCGTTGAATGCGCTCTTTGAGCCGTCTGCCTCCTCTTTTACGAGTCGCTTGAGTTCTGCGTCTATCTCGTCCTCGTATGATTTAGGCAGCTTAAGATCTCTCTGCTCAAACAGATAAAGTGCCGCAAGATACGTCTTTGAATTCTCAAGAACCATTGCCGTATAATGATCGTTATACGTCTGTCCGTTTGAAACGTCCATTACGGTATCCCAAAAATCGCTTGTGAGCGCGGAGCTTCCGAACGAGTATGAGGAGGCAAGATTACCCTTCATTCTTGAAAGATAGAGCTTGAAAATATTTATAGAAATAGATTGATCCTCAAGTGTCATAAGTGCTTTTCCATTTGATGCGCAAGAGACAAGACAAGCGAGAAGCATCAAGCCAGAAAGCGCAAGAGCGATTATCTTTTGGACTTTTTTCATTATTTTTCCTTTCCTTTTCCGACTTTTCGGAAACATTCAAACATATTTTTCAAGTATCTGCAAATAACGTATAAACAGGTTATAAAGCATTTCGGGTACGTTATCTCCCTTTTGCTTTCTTATTGAAACTGCAGGTGTATCAGACATAAGAACTCGTATTCTGCCCTTATATTCGTCCGAAAGCTCCGCCCACACCTCAAAGTCAAACACAGACGGATTTACTCTGATATCGGTGGCGTCCTCCACGACTGTAAGTACCCCACACTTCATAGCCGCCGAGCGCGCAAGCGCGACGGTGAGCAGGTCGTAGGTCTGCTTTGGAACGTCTCCGAATCTATCTATAAGCTCATCGATGATATCGTCTTTATCCTCGGGTGTTTCTATCATAGCTATACGCTTGTAAAGCCCCATTCTCTGCGCGGAATACGGAACGTATTTTTCGGGTATAAAGGCATCGCAGCGCAACGTCATCGTACATTCGGGCTTTTCCTTTACCGTCTCGCCCTTTTCCTCAAGGACTGCCTCGTTAAGAAGCTTGATATAAAGGTCGTAACCGACGGCATCAAGATGACCGTGCTGCTCCGCACCGAGAAGATTTCCCGCGCCTCGTATCTCCATATCACGAATCGCTATCTTAAAGCCCGCGCCAAACTCGGCATACTCTCGTATAGCCTCAAGTCGCTTCGTTGCTATCTCATTTACAGCCTTATCGCGAGGATATGTGAAATAAGCGTATGCTCTGCGAGAGGAACGACCTACACGTCCTCGTATCTGGTGAAGCTGTGAAAGACCGAGTCTGTGCGCGCCCTCGACGATAAGCGTGTTGGCGTTCGGGATATCGACTCCCGTCTCAATTATCGTCGTGCAAACGAGTATATCTATCTCGCCCGCAAGCATCTCGCTCCATATATCCTCAAGCGTTTCTTTATCCATTTTGCCGTGGGCAACGGTTATTCTCGCCTCTGGGATAGCTTTAGCTATCTTTGAAGCGCAAAGGTCTATATTCTCAACGAAATTGTAAAGATAAAACACCTGTCCGCCTCGGCGAAGCTCTCTTCTCATGGCTTCAATGACGATAAGCTCGTCGTATTCGAGAACGTAGGTCTGCACGGGCAAACGGTCACCGGGTGCTTCGTCAAGCACTGAAATATCTCGTATTCCACCCATAGCCATATTCAGAGTTCTCGGTATCGGAGTTGCCGTCAAGGTCAGCACGTCTACGTTAGAGGAAAGCTGCTTTAGCTTTTCCTTTTGCGCTACACCGAAGCGTTGCTCCTCGTCTATGACGAGAAGTCCGAGGTCCTTGAATTCTATATCCTTTGATACAAGACGGTGCGTTCCAACGATAATATCGGTATCCCCTCTTTTAAGCTTGCGCAAAGACAATGCCTGTTGCTTTGCGGTACGGAAACGCGATATCATATCGACGTTTACCGAAAACGCTCTCATTCGTCTTGTAAGAGTTTGATAATGCTGAAGTGCTAAAAGCGTTGTGGGAACGAGTATCGCCACCTGCTTGCCGCCAAGGACTGCTTTATATGCCGCTCTCATTGCCACCTCGGTCTTACCGAAGCCAACGTCTCCGCAAAGAAGTCTGTCCATTGGTACGGGTGATATCATATCCTTTTTAATATCGTCTATCGCGTCAAGCTGTGCGTCTGTTTCTTCGTATTCAAAAGCCGCTTCAAAATCTGCCTGAAGGTCATCGTCCTCGGGAAAGGCAAAGCCTGCCTTACGAGAACGCTCGGCGTAAAGCTTTATCAAGTCCTTGGCGATATCCTTGACTGCCGCCTTTGCTCTTGCTTTCGCTCTTCCCCATTCAGCACCGCCAAAGCGTGAGAGCTTTACAAGTCCGTCATCCGAATGCGCTCCGATATATTTAGACACCTTATCGAGCTTTTCAACAGGAAGAAAAAGTCTGTCACTTCCCGCATATTTTATGTTTATATAGTCTCGGCTTACACCGTCGACAGTGAGGTTTTCTATTCCCATATACTGACCTATACCGTGCGTTTCATGTACGACGAAATCGCCTACCTCAAGGTCGTTATACGAAAGGATAGTTTCTGTTCCGCTCTGCTTTTTCTTCTTTCTTTTGAGCTTTCCGCCAGCATTCAACGAGCCCTCGCGATTCTCGGGAGTCGTCGAAAGAATAGCTATATGCGGTGTAGTCATTTCATATCCGCGGATATAATTGCGCCACTTTATATAAACGAGCTCTTTAGGAAGATTCTGCGCCGTATAGTCTCCGTTTTCGGTCTCCACTATCGAACGTATTCCTCGCTCGTTAAGCATTGAGCACAGATTTTTTGCCGCGGCTTCGTTTTCCGCTATAACGATGGTCTTATATCCGCTTTGGTGATAAGAATTTATATCCTCGCAAAGAAGCGCAAGATTTTCACCGTACGATACCATGTGCTTCGTTCTGAACGAAAACAAAGCGCCAAGCTTCTTTCCGGACATTCCTTGACCCAAAGAGTCAAAATGAACGGCTACCGCGTCTGCCATGAAGTTATCAAGATACGCCTGCGGTTTTGCGTAATCGGTATATTTCGGTGCTATCGTACCTGCTTCGAGAAGCTCTTCGACAGTCTGAGCCATATGCCACTCGGACGATCTGACACGCTCCGCGCAAGCTACGGTGTTCCTCATAAATACAGTAGGTCTTTTTCCAAAATAATCGAGCAAGCACGTGCGTTCGGGATATACAAGCGTTATATACTTATCGACAAAATTTGCTTCCGTTCCCGATTCGAGAGCGGTTATCTCAAGTGTCATCTCACTCATAGCGCGTTCGTCTTTACTTTTCGCAAAATGAGAACGTATTACGTCTATGAGTTGTTTTTTGGTTTCTTGATCAAGAAGTATCTCTCTTGACGGGGCAAAGTCCACTCTGTCAAGCGTTACCGTCATTCTCTGTGTTTCAACGTCGAATATCTCCATTCGGTCTATCTCGTCACCAAAAAGCTCGATACGGAACGGATAAGAGCCGACTGTCACGTTTTTGTCTATGTCCACGTATCTTGCGCTTGCCGGATATACGTCGAGTATTCCGCCTCGCATAGCGAACTGTCCCGCGCCCTCGACCATATCGGTCCTAACGTATCCCGCTTTGAGCAATTTTTCAGCAAGCTTATTTGGCTCGATATTAGTCTCTCCGTACTCGATGCCGAAGTTCGCGTCCATAAGTCTGTCGGGCGGAATGGTATATCCCAGTGCCGCATCGGGTGTCGTAACGACGGCATCAAAAGTACCCTCCAAAAGTCCGGAAAGCACCTTTAGCCTCTCATGCTCATACTCATGAGAGGCGTTTATATTATAAAAGGTAAGGTCTCTGCCGACGTAAAAAGCAACGTTGAAGCCAAATTGAGAAAGATTGTTGCGAACTCTTACACATTCCTTTTCCTCGGAACATATAAGCAAAACAGGGCGTTTATCCCCCTTCTTTATGTCCTCTATCAAGGATATAAGAACTGCATCTGTCGCTCCGTCGCAAAGTCCCGTGACCGCTATCGGAAGCACGGTACGCGAGGTTCGCATACTCTCGATCGACTTACAAAGCTGCAAATACTCTCTGTCGGCTCGTACGCAATCGGTTAATATATTCATTGTTTCCTCTGTTTCAAAGATATCGTATTACTTTCCGTTACAGATACGCATAGCTCCGTCTATGTCCCCCGCTAAAAGCTTTTCAAGTCCTTGACAAAGCGCATCAAAGGTCTCTTTCATTTTAATAAGGTCATTGGGATTCAAAGAACCAAGCACCCAATCCGCAAGATCGTAATCGGGGTGAGGCTTCTGACCCACGCCTATCTTTATGCGCGGATATTCCTCCGTACCGAGATGCTCGTTGATGCTCTTGAGTCCGTTATGTCCTCCCGCGCTTCCCTTGCGGCGAACACGAAGTCTGCCGCAGTCAAGCGTCGTATCATCGGAAAGAATGATAACGTTTTTAGGCTCTATCTTGTAAAAACGAGAAGCCTCCGAGACAGCCTCGCCAGAAAGATTCATAAAGGTCTGCGGCTTCATAAGAAGCACTCTCGCTCCTGCTATCTCACACTCTCCGCAAAGAGCTTTAAAGCGTGCTCGATCAATTCGCGCGTTGTACTTCTGCGCAACCGCATCTATTGCCATAAATCCCGCGTTATGACGGGTCGTTGTGTATTTATCACCCGGATTTCCAAGTCCGACTACTATAAAGCTTATAGTCTGTGAGCTCTTTGAAGTGTCTGCCGTTGAAATTTGTTTAAATAAATCAAAGATGTTTGCCATTTTTTCTCCAATATACTGTATATACTTCTATTCCAATTTATAATTATATAACAAACTTATCAAAAAATCAACCTCAAAAACAAGATTACTCTACCGTTCACAAAAAATTTACAACAAAGAAGCCGCCAAATTAATAAAATACTATGGTAATATAACGATAATTGTGTTATAATAAAGAGAACTGTGCATAGGAAATATTTTCATCTGTACGGTTTGATCAATTTTGTCAAAAATTTTATTTTTATAGGAGGCATTTACCAATGGCAAAGAAGTATTGCTATCTCTTCTCCGAGGGTAACGCTAACATGCGTGAGATCCTTGGCGGTAAGGGAGCTAACCTCGCAGAGATGACCAATATCGGTCTTCCTGTTCCTCAGGGCTTCACTATTTCTACCGAAGCCTGCACACAGTACTACGAGGACGGTCGTCAGATCAATGATGAGATCATGGCTGAAATCATGGAGTACATCGTAAAGATGGAGGGTGTTACCGGCAAAAAGTTCGGTGACCTCGAAAATCCCCTTCTCGTTTCCGTTCGCTCGGGTGCTCGCGCATCCATGCCCGGTATGATGGACACCATTCTTAACCTCGGTCTCAATGAAGAAGTTGTTGAGGTTATGGCTAAGAAGTCGGGTAACGCTCGTTGGGCTTACGACTGCTACAGAAGATTTATACAGATGTACTCTGACGTCGTTATGGAAGTCGGAAAGAAGTACTTCGAGGAGCTCATCGATAAAATGAAGGAAGAAAAGGGCGTTAAGCAGGACGTTGAACTCACTGCTGACGATCTTAAGGAACTTGCAAATCAGTTCAAGGCTGAGTACAAGGCTAAGATCGGCGAGGACTTCCCCTCCGATCCTAAAGAACAGCTCATCGGCGCAGTTAAGGCTGTATTCCGTTCTTGGGACAACCCCCGTGCAAACGTATACCGCCGCGACAACGATATCCCCTACTCTTGGGGTACTGCTGTAAACGTACAGGCTATGGCATTCGGTAACATGGGCGACAACTGCGGAACAGGTGTTGCATTTACCCGTGACCCCGCTACCGGCGAGAAGAAGCTCATGGGTGAGTTCCTTACCAATGCTCAGGGTGAGGACGTTGTTGCAGGTGTTCGTACACCTATGCCTATCGCTGAAATGGCTAACAAGTTCCCCGCAGCTTTCGAGGAATTCAAGAAGGTTTGCGAGATCCTTGAGAACCACTACCACGATATGCAGGATATGGAGTTCACCATTGAAAATGAGAAGCTCTATATGCTCCAGACCAGAAACGGTAAGAGAACTGCTCCCGCAGCTCTCCAGATAGCAGTTGACCTCGTTGCAGAAGGACACAAGACCAAGGAAGAGGCTGTTCTTATGATAGACCCCAGAAACCTTGACACCCTTCTCCATCCCCAGTTCGACGCTAAGGCACTTAAGGCTGCTACTCCCATGGGACGCGG
>JAZNEM010000094.1:0-8409 GCA_045588595.1 Eubacteriales bacterium | reverse complement strand
CATATTTGCAACTTTTTTCATAAAATAGCCGATATTCAAACAAATTGCGGGTTATCGGGGAGGACGCGATGAGGGAACTTTTTTGAAAAAAAGTTCCCTCAAACTCCCTCAAAAAACTTTTTAAAATAAGGTTTTCTATATCCATAACGGCTACACAATAAATACTTTTCAGGAAGTTCTTTGGGGCTTGACCCTTTCTTTCAAGAAAGGGTCGAACGCGTCCCCGATAAATCCAAATTTGAAGATTAAATATGTTGTTTCAATATATATCGTTTTTACAACAAAAATCATAGATAAGTCAAAATTTGTTCAATAAAAATACATAGTTTTGCGGTATAATATTTTAAATATGTCATAATAATACCCAAATTTTTGGAGGTACGTAGAATGATCGAAGTACATAGCGTTAAATACACAGCCGAAAGTGAAAACGAATTGACTTTTTTCATTGGTGAAAAGGGAATACACGGTATCTTTTGTGATAACGATGCAGAGACGGCACTTCTTGCCGATCTTTTGTCGGGAGGTAAAGACGCTTTATTCGGAAGTGTTAAGGTTGGCAAAGAGGAATCCAACAGATATCCATCGGAGCAACGCGAAAAAATAGGTGTATCGCTTTCCAAAATGCCGTTTTACGATGATATGACTGTTATAGAAACGCTTGAATTTGTGGCTCTTGCAAAGAAGATAGATTCCGAAAAAAGCAGTCGTCAGATAAAAGAGGCTCTCGCTCTTTTGGGAATAGAAAATATCGCGAAAAAGCAGATAAAAAAATTGTCAACTCAAAACCGTCGCCGCGTTTCAGCAGCACAGGCTCTTCTCGGAAATCCCGATATCGTCATATTTGAGTCACCTACGGCAGATATCGGTGAGAATTGTGAAAATGAAATGCGCGAACTGATAACTATGCTTGGAAACATAAAAAGCGTAGTTGTTATAAGCTCGGACGGAGAGCTTCTTGTCGATCTTTGCGAGGACGTAAAGGTCATATCGGACGGAAAGCTTCTTTTTGACGGCTCGACAGAGGAGCTTGCTTCTCACCTTGAGGGCGGCAGAAGACTAACAGTTACCTTAAAGGGAAGTGAGGAAAACATCGAAAAATCGGCATCTCATATAAAGTCTATCAACGGTGTAGAGTTTTTGAATATCGAAAACAACGTTGTTACTGTTGATTTTGATTCAAAGCTTACAAACAGAGAAACGATACTTTCTATATTTGAAAATTCAGACTTGGCGGTTCGTACAGTCAAGATATCTGCACGCGCAATAGTCGAAAGCTTTACTGAAATTCCAAGTGAAAACGATAAAAATGACAAAGAGGAGGAATAAAGAATGAAAGCCGTATTCAAAAAAGAAGTCCGCTCACTGCTTTTTAGCTATGCGGGCATGGCGTTTATAGGTCTTTTCCTCTGCTTTGCGGGAAGCATGACAGCGTATTGGAATCTGTCTCAGCTTTCTTCTTCGTACGAGGTCATATTCGCGTATCTGCCGTTTGCGGCTGTTCTGCTTATTCCTCTGCTGACGATAGGCGCGTTTTCAAAGGAGCGATGCAAGGGAACAGACAGATTTTTAGCACTTCTTCCCATATCGACGAAGAATATCGTTCTCGGTAAATATTTCGCGCGTGTTTTTGTCGCAATGATACCGAACATTTTAATGATATTCACACCCGCTATACTTAATTTTTGGGGCGAGGTCAATTATATAACAGCTTACGCGGTACTTATCGTATTCTCACTTCTTGAGTGTATGCTAATAGCGGTCTGTATTTATATAGACGCTTGCTTCAAGAATCGCTACATTTTAATTTGCGTGCCTTACTGTGTTCTTGTTTTGTGGTTCGCTATCGGGGTTATAGGAGAGAATATTTCCAATTCAAACGCGTTTTTGAGAGCTTTGGGTGCTATCCTTTCGAATATTTCTCCATTCTCAACGTTTAACGGATTTTTGTACGGACTTTTTGATTTCAGACCCGTGTTTGTGTATATTGCCGTTGCAATTCTTTTTGTCGCGCTTTGTATATGGTCTTTTGTTAGAAAAAATGGGGTTTATGCATGCGAGGACTACAAAAACACCGCGCAGAAAAAGGCTTCGACGACGCTCTCGCTAGTTATGGTTTTGGCAATGATCTTCGCAAATGTAGGCGTAATGCTTACACCTGCAAGACTTGGTAAGATAGATATTACCTCGCAAAGAACTTATACTTTGTCCGAGGAGACTAAGGAGTTTTTGAATTCTCTCGATAAGGATATAACTGTTTATACTGTAAATTTTGAGGATTCGGAGTACAGAATAAAGCTCTTCCTTGACCGTATGGCAAGTTATAGCAATCGCCTTACCGTCAGAGAAATAGACACCGAAAAGGATGTCGAATTTGCCGCGAAATATGGACTTGACGGCTACGAAAAGAGCTCCTTGGCTAATAGTATTATCGTTGAAAGCGACACGCGCTATCGAATGATATATTACTCATCTCTTTTTACTTATACTAATGAGACAATAGGCTTTGAGCGCATCTCTGCATCGGATTTTCAGTATTATTACAGTATGTTTGCATCAAACACACAATATGCGGAATACGCAAATTCCATGATAAATGAGACCGATATGTACTTTGAGGGGCAAACGGTCATCACAAAGGATATTGAATACGTAGCGGCAGAATATATCCCGTCCTTTTACGTTTTGGGAGGTCACGAAAATGACATATCAAGCACCTTGTGGGGACAGCTTTGCGCGTATTACGGAATGACACCCAAGACGTTAAATATTACGGACGGCTCACCCGTGACGATGGACGTTGCTTCGCTTATGATAGCCGCACCCAAGACCGACCTTAATGATGCAGAGCTTTCGGCAATAAAAGCTTATCTTGAAAATGGCGGTCAAGTAACAATCGTTACAAACGAAAGCAATCTTGAAATGAAAAATCTTATGTCGCTTCTTGATTCTTACGGAATGACGGCAAACTCCGGTATACTCGCGGAGCAAGTTACAGTAAAGACCGAGACAGATGAGGACGGCGAAGAAAAAAAGACAGAGGAGTCAAAAACTCTGACAGTTTACCCGAATTACGACCACGACATCATGGCGACTATCGCGGCACAAGGCGGAGAATATATCGCAAAGATAACAAACGCAAGCTCAATCAAGCTGAATATCGAAAAAGATACTTCGCTCTTACTTTCCCCAATACTTAAAACTTCTGACAATGCATATTTTGCGGGGGCAGAGTCAGATAAAGCAAGCCATATAGTAGCAGCTGCCGCGGAGCGCGCAAGAGGTGACCGCTTGGTATGGTTCACCGCTGCAGATTCTTTCTTGGGGATCGGAGATATGGCGTCTTTCGACGAGCAACAGCTCAATAACGCTATGGCTTTGCTTTTTGCGCAGTCATGGACGAATAACGTTTATACGTCAAAGCTTAATGAAGCTCCCGCATCGCAGTATATGACAAACGGACTCACTATCTCCGAAACTGCCGCAACCGTTCTCGGTATGATATTCGTAGCCGTAATACCCGCAGCGGTAGTTGGTACTTTTGCTATTATACGTTACAAACGTGAGAAAGCGTAAAAAGACATTTTGAGAGGAACGCTTATGTGGATATTTTTGCTTATAGCAGTAATAACGGTAATATTGCTTTATCCATATATATCGGTCGCTATATGTAGATATAAGGCTATATCTAATCTGCGCTCGAAATTGCGCAGAGTGGGCGGCAGAATGAGAGTTTTGCGTCGCTTTGCCTTTGCTTCGGCAAACCGTTCGGCAAAATACGACCTTTTGGTAGAAAAGGATAACGTATTTTATGCCATAAAATTTTGGTCTTGTACGCATAGAAATACGATCTTGCGTATAAGTGCGGACGGACGTGTCTGCGAGGAGAGAACGGCAAGTGCGCCGATAACTCCTACAGGACCGATTAAAGAAAGAGCGATAAGATATCGCGCCAAATATGTGCCAAAGACCGAATATAATTTCAAAAATTCAAGCGGTAAAAAAATAATCAACGTTATTCTCGTTTATCCTTCGTATAAAAGCATCATACTTGATAGAGGGGAAGAGGAACGCGAGTTGCATAGCGGAGACCTGTTTTTTGATAAAGTTATACTCACTCCGCTTGCTTTCGGAAGAATACTGTCGCAAAGCTCCGAGCATACTTTGCTATAACAAAACATCATTTTGACCTTTTTCGACACCAAATGCAGAATTTTTAAAATTTTTTTAAAAAACCGTTGATATTTTGTCAATAATATGATATAATTACATAAATTCTATATAATTGAAAATTTTACTTATTCTTAAGTGACTTTTTTAATTCAGAAAGGAAGTTTTTATGAAAGTAGTGATTTTGGCAGGCGGATACGGAACAAGAATTTCCGAGGAGTCTTATCTTAAGCCCAAGCCCATGATCGAAATTGGCGGTATGCCTATTCTTTGGCATATCATGAAAAACTATTCAGCTTACGGATTTAACGAGTTTATCATTTGTTGCGGATACAAGCAGCACATTATTAAGGATTTCTTTAATAATTACTTTTTGCACACTTCGGACGTAACGTTCGACTTTACAAATTGCACCAACCGTATGCGTGTGCATAATAACGAAACGGAGCAGTGGAAGGTAACCGTAGTAGATACTGGACTTAATACCATGACGGGCGGACGTGTGAAGAGAATTAAAAAGTATCTTCCCGATGACGAACCCTTTATGCTTACGTACGGAGACGGTCTTTCGGACGTTGATATGAACGAGCTTGTAAAATTCCATAAGGAGCACGGAAAGCTCGCGACTCTTACCGTTGTAAACGCAGGACAGCGTTTCGGCGTTATTAAGATGTCAAAGGAAAGCGGAAAGATAACCTCTTTCAGAGAGAAAAAGGATACCGACGGCAACCCGATCAACGGCGGATTTATGGTTCTTGATCCTAAGGTCATAGATTATATTGAGGGAGACGATACCGTATTTGAAAAGAAGCCTCTTGAACATCTTGCAAGAGATGGACAGCTCATGGGCTTCCATCATGACGGATTTTGGCAGTGCATGGATATGCAGAAGGATAGAGATACTCTCGAAAAAATATGGAATAGCGGAGAAGCTCCGTGGAAGAATTGGGTAGACTAATGGTACTTGATCTTGATTTTTATCGTGGGAAAAAGGTTCTCGTAACGGGACATACGGGCTTTAAAGGCTCTTGGATGTGCAAGATACTCAAAAATGCGGGAGCACAGGTCACGGGATATTCGCTTGAAGCTCCCACAGAGCCGTCCTTGTTCGAATATGCAAATATTCTTGAGGGTATGGACTCGGTCATCGCGGATATCCGCGATTTTGACGCGCTCAAAGCTTGCTTTGACAGAGTTAGACCTGAAATAGTCATACACCTTGCCGCTCAGCCTATAGTGAGAGATAGCTATAAAGACCCGAAGTATACCTATGAAACGAATGTCATGGGTACGGTAAATATACTCGAATGTGTGAGACTTTCTGATTCGGTACGCTCGTTTTTAAACGTAACTACCGATAAGGTGTATAAAAATAACGAGTGGGAATGGGGATACCGCGAGAATGAGATGCTCGACGGCTTTGACCCATATTCCAACAGTAAATCCTGCTCCGAACTAGTAACGCATAGCTATAAGGATTCTTTCTTTGCCGACGGCAGAGTTGCAATATCCACAGCGAGAGCGGGTAACGTTATCGGTGGCGGTGATTTTGCCAATGACCGTATAATTCCCGATTGTATCCGCGCGGCTCTTGAGCATCGCGATATCATAGTCCGTAATCCTCATTCGACACGTCCTTATCAGTACGTGTTAGAGCCCGTAATGGCATATCTTATGATCGCTGCGGCACAGTATGAGGATGGTAAATATGCGGGATACTATAACGTAGGACCTGATGAATGCGATTGCTTCCGCACGGGAGCACTCGTAGACCTCTTCTGTTGTACGTGGGGCGAGGATATGAAGTGGATAGACCGCTTTGACGGAGGACCTCACGAGGCAAACTTCTTAAAGCTCGATTGCTCGAAGCTTAAGACCGTTTTTGAATGGAGACCTGTATGGAATCTTTCGGAGGCGGTAGCAAGAACTGTCGAATGGTCGAAGATCATGCGTGATGGCGGTGACATGGCGGCTTGTATGGATAGCCAGATAGAAGCCTTCGTCAACGACAGTACTTGGATAAAGAAATGATTATGTAACAAAAAAGGATCAGCGTCAGTTTTCTGCCGCTGATTCTGTGCATATATTGATTTTAATACGGAGAATAATTTATGAGAACTGTTATAAACGGTGCTACGGGCGCTATCGGAATGGCGCTTATCAGAGAGCTGATAGCGGAGGGACACGAGATCTTGGTCTTGTGCCGCGAAAGCTCGCCGAGAAGCAAAAATATTCCTAATCATTCGCTTGTAAAAAAAATAGATTGTCCGCTTGATAAAATGCATGAGCTTTCGCTTGATACCGAGCCTTATGACGTTTTCTATCATTTTGCGTGGGAGGGAACGACAGGAGAGGCGCGAAACGATACGTATCTTCAGAACAGAAACGTTACGTATACGCTCGATGCAGTCGCTCTTGCCTCGCGCTTGGGCTGTAAGACCTTTATTGGTGCAGGCTCGCAGGCAGAATACGGACGTGTAGAGGGTAAGCTTACGCCAAAAACTCCGACATTTCCAGAAAACGGATACGGAATAGCAAAGCTTTGCGCTTCCCAATTGAGCAGAATAATGTGCGCTTCTTTGGGGCTGCGCCATATATGGACACGAATACTCAGCGTTTACGGACCGAATGATACGCCGAATTCTATGGTCATGTCGACAATACGTAAGCTCCGACAGGGAGAAAAGCCGAGCTTTACCGCAGGTGAGCAGATATGGGATTATCTGTATAGCGGTGACGCAGCAAAGGCGTTTGTTGCGCTTGCAGAGAAGGGAAAGGACGGAGAGATATACTGCCTTGGAAGCGGAGCGCCGCAAAAGCTTTGCGAGTATATAAAGACCATTGGAAGATTGACCGCACCAAACTCAGAGCTTGGTATAGGAGAAGTTCCATATGCGGATAAACAGGTAATGTATCTTTGCGCAGATATAGAGGCACTCACTGCCGATACGGGATTTGTACCCAAAACATCATTTGAGAACGGTATAAAAGAAACGCTTGCGTGGTACGATAAAACCTTTTCTCATAATAATTAAAAAGTATTAAATAAGGATAGGTACTAATATGAAAAAAGTAAGTATAATGGTTCCTTGTTATAACGAGGAAGAGAACGTAGTGCCGATAAGTAAGGCACTTGTCGAACAGATGGAAGCACTGCCGCAGTATGATTACGAGATACTTTTCATCGATAACTGCTCGCAGGATAACACAAGAACTCTGCTTCGTGGCATATGCGCGGAGAATCCGAAGATAAGAGCAATATTCAACTCCAAAAACTTCGGACAGTTCAATTCTCCCTATTACGGCTTGACACAGACCACGGGCGATTGTACGATAAGCGTTTGCTGCGACTTCCAAGATCCTATCGAGATGATACCGAAATTCCTTGAGGAATGGGAAAACGGATATAAGATAGTTTGCGGAGTCAAGACCTCGTCCAAAGAGAGCAAGATAATGTATTTTTTACGCAGCGTATATTATAAGACTATACGCAAGCTGTCAAAGGTAGAGCAGATAGAGCACTTCACCGGATTTGGTCTTTACGATAAGTCGTTTATCAAGGTCCTTCGTGAGCTTGGCGACCCGACTCCGTTTATCAGAGGAATCGTTGCGGAGCTTGGACCGAAGATAAAGAAGATAGAATATGAGCAGGCACAGAGAAGAGCGGGAAAGACGCACAATAACTTCTTCAGCCTTTACGATGCGGCGATGCTCTCATTCACGTCTTATACGAAGATAGGCGTAAGACTTGCATCATTCCTCGGAATACTTATGAGCGCTGGAAGCTTTTTTGCGGCACTCGTTTGTCTTATATTAAAGTTCGTATCCCCTGATTTCTTCTTTGAGACGGGAACTGCGGCAGTTCTTTTGAGCTTATTCTTTGTAGGCGGCTTGATACTTTTCTTCATTGGATTCCTCGGTGAATACGTAATGAGTATGAACGCGCGTATCATGAACAGACCGCTCGTTATTGAAGAAGAGAGAATAAATTTTGAGGATAAATAATAATTCTTTGTAATATATAGGACGGTTTTGTGCGCGGAAGCATACAAAACCGTCCTCTTTATTTTGTTTGAAATTCCGACAAATTGCGGTTTGTCGGGGACGCGAAGGACGCGATGAGGGAACTTTTTTGAAAAAAAGTTCCCTCAAACTCCCTCAAAAAACTTTCTAAAACAAGGTTTTGCATAGCCATAACGGCTACACAGTAAATTCTTTTCAGGAAAGTTTTTGCGGAGC
>JAZNEM010000093.1:0-10048 GCA_045588595.1 Eubacteriales bacterium | reverse complement strand
TATATAAAAAAGTGCGCCCCAATTGAAGCGCACGAAAAACGCACCTCCAATTGTTGCTACACAAATCTTCGCTACTTTCATAAGAGAACGCAGAAAAGGGAGTATGCATTTTTACCATAAATAAAAATGCGCACTCTTTATGAAAGTTATGCGATTTGTGTAGCAAATATAGTATATCACATTTAGGAGAAAATGTCAATATCTTCTCTGAAATATAGGACACAGCATGAGAATTTTACAAAATATTGCTGTCTTTAATTAAGTCGGTGCATGTCAGGAAAAAGACAAGGCATAGACGGACATAAAAAAGGCTCCCTTGTGTAAAGGGAGCTGTCGCAAAGCGACTGAGGGATTGTTTTTTTTGATTTTGAACTTTTACAACCCCTCCGTCAGCCTACGGCTGCCACCTCCCCTTACACAGGGGAGGCTATTTTCTACCTCCCGGAAGGTAGTCGCATAGACTTTTGATATGCCCATGTCAAAAGTGCCTTTGCGTTGCTTTTGATAAAATATTGATGTCTTTAATTAAGTCAGTGCTTGTCAAGAAAATTGATAAGTCATAGATGAACAAAAAGGCTTCCTTGTGCCAAGGGAGCCTTCTATCGATTTGCTATCCAATTTTCTGTACAAATTGAAATTTAATAACCATCGTGTGATAAAGGAAATTCCGTATGTACAAATGTGTAATTTCCATGATTATCAAGATTGAATTTCTCTTTGTTTCCTATCCACGAATAATACGGCGATATAAAAATCTCAATCAAATGAGCTTCCTCTCTGTCACCATATAAAATATTGCTATGATAATTATATACATAGAAAGAAGATTTACGACGTGTAGCGTTGTCTTCAAAATTATTGTTTTCAAATATCAGAATACCTAATTCATCTTGATTAACAAAAGACAAAACAACTTCATACTCATCATTTACGGGTATACTTACATTTTCAAAGCACCCAAAGTCATAATCAACCTCTGAACCCTCTATTGAGGTGGTGAGAACAGTTTCGGCCCCATTTCTTTCGGCAATGACCATATTATAAATTTCTTCATAAACATTATCGACACGATAAAGTTTACCCGTGATTACTCCTTTGGTGAACATATTTGTCAAAGTGAGTGTAGCAACAACTATTATAGTAATTATAACCGCGATAAAAATAATTATTTTCTTTTTCATAAAAATACCTTTAACAATCTCATAGATTTTATCCACACTTCTATTATAGCACAAAAACCGCAGAAAATCAATCTGCGGTTTCTATTTTTCCTGTCGGTAGGTAATGTACTCTCAAAACTGTCCTTGAGAGTACAACCCATTCCAAAGGTCTTTTTTGCATCAATTTGTATCAATACGTTCCGCTGTCAAGCATCCAAACGCCGTCTTGAAGTATCATTGTAAGCTTAACGTTAAGTCGTTCGTCAGGCTTTGATTCAAGATAGGAATCAATGGATATCGTAACGAAATCCTTTCTCTTCGGTCTTACTATCTTTGCGGTGCTAAAGTCGTAAATTCTTTTTTCCTTTACGAGCGGCTCGTAAGTGTTCGACATCATTAAATTAATAACACCGTCATCGTCCTCGTATTCCATATAACGCGCAGTATTGCTCGTAAGCGTCGTGCCCGATTTAACTACCGTTCCGTCAAAGAGAGACTCGTACAGCGAGCTAAGATAATCCATTGAGTATACCTTTTCAGCCGCGGCTTTTATTTGCTCTATCGATTGATATTTGCTATTTGAGGTAATGTAATCATATCCCTCGGGGTCGGTGTTTCTGTAATAAAAATCATGGTGCGGCTCAACGTAATTTTCAAGCGCGTACGCAAAAACCTTGCCGTTTTCAAATACGAGAGTACGGCTTTCGTCTTTTTCCTTTACTACCTGAACGTAAGAATACGGATCTATATACGATGAACGATAAGCTATAACTCTGCCGAGCTTTTCGTCGTCGATCTCATAATAATAAGTTCGGATCTCTGTTTCTTCGTCAATAATTACTTTCGTTGTTTCACGAGGATCATATATATGCTCATATACGGGCAGACCGTAGCCGAAAAATATATCGTTTATCTCATACGACGCATCGATAAGCTCACGCAAGCGCGCCTCTATCTCAAAAAATTCGGGAGCTTTTCCGCAAGACGTAAACGCACTCAAAGAAACTACGAGCATTAATATACCTATAAAAAGAGAAATTATTCTTTTCATAGCCCTTTATCCTTTCTTTTAAACGGGACTGCCGAAAAATATTGCGGCAGTCCCTAAATTATATTATTCTTCCGTTTTCTCAGACGTGTCGGTTACAGGGGCAGTCTCTGCGCCGTTTATTATTTCATCAAAAGCTATTTCATCTACTTCTTCATTTTCTTCTTCTCTTGCAACCTTTGTAAAGTTGACGAGCTTCTGGTCATCTCCGAGACGCATCATGATAACGCCTCCCGCAGTTCTTGAATAAACAGGTATATCCTTAACGGGAGTTCTTATTATCGTTCCGCTGTCGGTTATCATCATAAGGTCGTCATCGTCACTAACGGTTTCTATGCCGCAGAGCATACCCGTCTTTTCGCTGAGCTTATGGCAAGTAACACCAAATCCGCCGCGGTTCTTCATTTCTCTGAAGTCGGAGAACAGTGTTCTCTTTCCGTATCCGTTTTCGGTAACGGTGATCATACTCTGCTCATCATCAACGATAGCAACGCCCGTAACATAGTCGCCGTCACGCAGAGAGATTCCCTTTACGCCGCGCGCGGTTCTTCCCATAGCGCGAACGTTGGCTTCGGTATAACGTACGGCACAGCCGTGAGCCGTTGCAAGCACGATATCACATTCACCGTGCGTATGCATAACGAATACAAGCTCGTCTCCCTCGTCAAGCGACAGAGCGATCTTTCCGCCCTTGCGCTGATATTCGTACTGTGTAAGGAGCGTACGCTTGATAATACCATTTCTAGTTACCATAGTGAGATATTCGCCCTCGTTAAAGCCCTCTACGCTGATAAGCGCGGTGACCTTTTCCTCGGGAAGCATTTCGATGATATTTACGATATTAGTTCCCTTTGCGGTCCTCGACGCCTCGGGGATCTGATAAGCCTTGCGAGTGTGCACCTTACCCTTGTTAGTAAACATCATAAGATACGAATGGCTGTGAACGCTTATTACATTTTCGATAAAGTCGTCTTCTTTTGTCGACATACCGATGATACCCTTACCGCCTCTGCGTTGAGCAGAATAAGTATCGGCAGGCAAACGCTTGATATATCCCGCGTGAGTCATGGTAATAACGCAATTATGCTTTTCTATAAGATCCTCAAGCTCAATATCATCAGTAGCCGCAACTATCTCGGTGCGCCTCTCGTCAGCGAACTTGCGGCGTATCTCGCCCATTTCGTCCTTGATTATCTGGTCGATCTTATGCTCGTCGGCAAGTATTCCCTCAAGCTCAATTATAAGCGCGTGCAATCTTGCAAGCTCTTCCTCTATCTTGTCTCTTTCCATACCCGTAAGCTTACCGAGAGTCATCTCTACGATAGCCTGCGCCTGCGCATCGGAAAGCTGACGAACGTTTCCAAGCTCATTCTGATAACCGTCCTTATAGGTAACCGTGAAAAATTCTGCCATCAAGCGCTCTTTCGCCTCGGGAATAGAGCGAGAGGTCTTCATTATCTCAACGATACGGTCGATATTATCGATAGCTATATGATAGCCCTCGAAAATATGCGCTCTTGCCTTTGCCTTGTCAAGCTCAAACTGTGTGCGGCGGTATATTACCGAACGCTGATGCGCAATATAATGATCAAGTATCTGCGGAAGCGACAAGACCTTCGGCTCGTTGTTTACAAGTGCCAACATATTGATAGCACAAGTATCCTCAAGCTGAGAATATTTATAAAGCTGATTGAGTATTACCTGACCGTTTGCGTCTCTACGGTATTCGATAACGATACGCATACCGTCTCTGCCCGACTCATCGCGAAGCTCTGTAATACCCTCTATTCTCTTTTCTTTGACGAGATCGGCAATAGCCTTACACAAAACACTCTTATTTACCTGATAAGGAATCTCGGTAACGATTATTCTGTGCTTGTCTTCTTCGATATTAGCTTTAGCTCTTACCATAACGCGTCCGCGTCCCGTAGTGTATGCCTGAATAATACCGTTTACGCCGTAAATAGTTGCGTTTGTCGGAAAGTCGGGTCCTTTTACGTATTCCATAAGGTCAAGCACAGAGCATTCGGGATTATCCATTCTGTAAATGGTCGCGTCTATCACCTCTCCCAAGTTGTGAGGAGGAATATAAGTCGCCATACCCACGGCAATACCGACAGAACCGTTTACAAGAAGGTTCGGGAAACGAGACGGAAGCACGCGAGGCTCTTTGAGACGGTTATCGAAGTTGGGCATAAAGTCAACTACGTCCTTTTCTATATCGCTCATAAGCTCATCTGCGATCTTCGACATTCTCGCTTCTGTATAACGATACGCAGCCGCGCCGTCTCCGTCGACAGAGCCGAAGTTACCGTGTCCCTCTACAAGAGGATAGCGTAAAGAGAAGTCCTGTGCCATACGAACCATAGTTCCATAAACGGCAGCGTCTCCGTGAGGATGGTATCGTCCGAGAACGTTACCGACAGTAGTAGCGGACTTTCTGAAAGGCTTATCATAGGTCAAATGATCCTCATACATAGCGTACATGATACGTCTCTGACCCGGCTTCATACCATCGCGTACGTCGGGAAGAGCACGCGCGGCAATAACCGACATGGAGTATTCGATAAAGGATCTCTTTACCTCTTTTTCCATTTCGACTTCAACTATTTTTTGGTCCTTAAATTCAATGTTTTCGTTTTCCAATTTTTTTACCTGCCAAAATTGTTATTTGTTGTTTGTTGTAATCACAGGATATCTGTGGAAAAATATCTCGGGGTTTTTTCGCCTTTTTTCGCAAAAATATTCCAAAATATCTTTGTTTTTAAAAGGTTGGTAAATAGGTTTTACACAAACTTTTCAACACCCTGTGGAAAAGTTGCGGGATGTGAAGGGGACGCGTTGAGGAAAACTTTTTGAAAAAAGTTTTCCTCAAACTCCTTTCAAAAACTTTCAATAAAAAGGTATAATAAAACCAATATTTACTCTTAAAATTTTAGTTTAACGATATGGGTTATATAAAAAACCATTTGTTTTGCTTTTTCTTTGGTTACTTTCTTTTTCGCGAAAAAGAAAGTAACCTCGTCCTCATATATCCAAATTCTCTGCGAATTTTGCGTTTTGTTCGATAAACTCACGGCGAGGCTCGACTTGATCGCCCATGAGAAGTGAGAACATAGCATCACACGCGAGAGCATCCTCGGTAGTTACCTTAAGAAGCGTTCTGCGCTCGGGGTCCATAGTAGTTGCCCAAAGCTGTTCTGCATCCATCTCACCAAGACCCTTATATCTGTCTGCTTCAACGTTGCTGCCGCCGCCAAGCTCGGCAATACATTTATCTCTTTCCGCATCTGAGAAAGCATAAAGCTCGGGCGATTTACCCGTTCTCTTATAAACTCTGTAAAGAGGCGGCTGTGCAAGGTAGATATGTCCCTCATCGATGAGCTGTCGCATGTGACGGAAGAAGAAAGTCAAAAGAAGTATTCTTATATGCGATCCGTCAACGTCGGCATCGGCCATTATTATTATTTTACCGTATCTAAGCTTTGAAATATCGAAATCCTCTCCTATACCGCAACCGAGTGCCTGAATTATCGGTATGAGAGACTGGTTTCCATAAACCTTATCAAGCCTGCTCTTTTCAACGTTAAGCACCTTACCGCGAAGAGGAAGTATTGCTTGGAATTTACTGTTTCTTCCCATCTTTGCAGAGCCTCCTGCGGAGTCTCCCTCTACCAAGTAAAGCTCTGTAAGCTCTGCCTTGCGCTCGTTACAATCGGCAAGCTTTCCGGGGAGGGACGAGCCTTCAAGCAAGCCCTTTCTTCTCGTAAGCTCTCGTGCCTTTCTTGCCGCTTCGCGCGCTCTTGCCGCGGCAAGTGATTTTTCAAGTATAGCCTTTGCAACTGAAGGATTTTCCTCAAAAAATTCCGCAAGTTTCGTCTTTATCGTATTTTCAACGAGAGTTCTTATATCCGAGTTACCAAGCTTTGCTTTAGTCTGGCTTTCAAACTGCGCGTTCTCAAGCTTTACGCTGACTATCGCGCAAAGTCCCTCTCGAACGTCCTCGCCCGAAAGATTTTTGTCGCTATCCTTCAAGATCCCCGCTTTTCTCGCATAGTTGTTGAGAACGTAGGTAAGTCCTGTTTTAAATCCGGTTTCGTGAGTACCGCCCTCAATAGTATTCATGTTATTTGCAAAGGTAAGAAGAGTTTCATCATAGCAATCGTTGTATTGGAGAGCTATCTCGGCAACACTGCTTCCCTCTTCGGCTCTCATGTAAATAACGTCGGGGTGGATAAGCTGACAGTGCTTATTCTCGTTAATATAACTTACAAAGGTACGGATACCGCCTTCGTAATGATAGGTATTTTCAACTATTTCTTCTCCGCGCGTATCGGTAAGCACTATCTTTATACCGCCGTTAAGGAATGCTTGCTCGCGCATACGTTTTGCAAGAGTTTCGTATTCGAATACCGTTTCCTCAAAGATAGTGGGATCGGGCTTAAAGGTTACCTTTACACCGTGAGGACGCTCGGGATTTTCTCCCTCGTCTTTAAACGGACGCGCAACATGTCCGCGTTCAAATCTTTCGGTATATCGTCTGCCCTCGTAGCAGTCGTCAAGCTCTACCCATTCGGAAAGCGCGTTTACGACAGATGCTCCGACTCCGTGAAGACCTCCCGCTATCTTGTATCCTCCGCCGCCGAATTTTCCTCCCGCGTGAAGTATCGTATAAACGACTTCAGGCGTAGGGATTCCTTGCTTCGGGTGGATAGCCGCGGGAATTCCTCGTCCGTTATCCTCTATCGTTACGCTGTTGTCGGGATTTATAGTCACTCTTATCTCGTCACAATATCCCGCCAGAGCCTCGTCGATCGAGTTATCGACTATTTCATATACAAGATGGTGAAGTCCGCGAATAGACGTCGTTCCGATGTACATACCGGGACGCTTTCTTACTGCCTCAAGACCCTCAAGTACCTGTATTTGATTTTCATCATACACCTGATGTTCGTTTTGTTCCATTTTTATTTTGATCCTTTCATGGTTTTGCTTTCTTATTTTAAACGTTTAATTCTTCTATTCTTCCCCTTAACGCCGAAGTCGAAAGCTGAGAAAAGCATATTCTGTATTCCCCATTTTCAAAATACAGCACAAAGGATTTCGGTATTTCGAGTATTGCAGATTCTACCACGTTTTCCTTTTGCTTTGCCGACAGATATTTTCTAGTTACGGAAGAAAGAGTTGAGTTGTCCATATCAAAAATACCAACAACGTCTCGAAGTCTTATATTTTTGTTGTTTCCTACGTGTAAAAACATATTAGATACCACCTCAATTATATCTTCCGTTATCAACGCGTATTATTTTTGCATCCTTAAAGCGTGAAATGTTATCTGATTCGCAGGTCGTCATTATGACCTGTTTTTCGTGTATTTTGTTGATAAGATATTCACGTCTTGAAGCGTCAAGCTCGGATAAAACGTCGTCAAAAAGAAACACGGGCTGGTCTCCAAACTCTTCCTTGCATATTTCTCCCTCTGCAAGCTTCATAGCTAAAGCTAAAGACCTCTGCTGACCTTGAGAGGCATAAATTCTTGCGCTCTTGCCGTTAAGTCTTATATCAAGGTCATCCTTGTGTATTCCCCACAAAGTAGAGCCTGCGGCTATCTCTCGCTCATGAGAGGACATAAGAAGCTCAAAATACTTTTTCTTAACGAGCTCTCTGTCGAAATATTCCTCTTCATTCTGACCCGAAGAACCATCATAAACGAGAGTAGGCTTTTCTTTTTCTCCCGTCATTTCCAAAAAACAATTTGAAATATGACCCGATGCTCTCTTTATAAACTTAAGTCTCATATCAGATATAACAGCTGCTTCAGCAGAAAGCTGATCACTCCAAAGCTCAACTGTCGCATCAAAAGTTCTTCTGTCGTTAAACGCATTTTTTATCAAAGCGTTTCTTTGTTTTAAAACGTAATTGTATTTTTGTAAAGAATGTATATACATAGGATACATTCTACTTATCGCCATGTCGAGATATCCTCTGCGTGCCGCAGGTCCATCCTTAATAAGTGAGAGATGCTCGGGACAAAATAATACGGCACGAAAAGAACCTACTATATCCGAAAGCTTATCCATCTTAACTCCGTTTTTTTCAACGAGCTTTTGTTTGTCGCGAAAAATTTTGATATGAAGCTTCTGGTCACGCTTTGAATCTCTGTATGAAAGCTCTATATCTGCGGCACTCTGTCCGAATCTTATCATTTCAGACGTATGTGACGCACGAAAGCTTCTGCCTACCGAAGAATAGAAAACAGCTTCTAAAAGATTTGTCTTTCCTTGCGCGTTCTCTCCTACAAGAATATTAACACCATCAGAAAAACCTACTTTACATTCTTCTATATTTCTGAAATTCTCGGCTTTTATAGTTCTACAGTACATTTGTTAAAGAATTATTCCTTTGTTCTTACGGGAAGAAGCATAAATATCTCTTCATCGCCTACGTTTCCATTTTCATCGCAGGGCTGGATATTCATACTCGTTAAAGGAGAAGACATCTTCAACATAAGCTTTTCGGAATCACAAGCTCTTATTGTATCTATAAGGAAACGGTTGTTGAAAGCAATAACTATATCGTCTCCTTCGTGATTAATAGCAAGCTCATCGTAAGTGCTTCCCGCCGAAGAAACAGCGGATATCTTCAAAGCTGCTTCGTTTACGTCAAGCTTAACGTGTGAACGAACACTTCCCGCTATCTTTTCTTCGGTAATAAGCGCTGCGCGCTCAAGAGCCGATACAAGCTCTCTCTTGTCGGCAATAACGCTTATTCTGTGATTGTTCATTATTATTCTGTTATAATCTATATATTCTCCGTCAACGAGACGCGAGAAGAAAGTAAGATCTCCTATAAGGAATACTATATGCTTTCTTGTGATATAGATCTGTGTTACCGACTCTTCGTCGTCGGAGAGAAGTCTCGAAAGCTCGTTTACGGTCTTTACGGGAATTATAAATCCAAATTCAAGATGTGCGTTTCCGTTTGTATTTTTGTTTACGAGCTCGGTCGTACGGCAACACTTTGCAAGCTTGAAGCTATCACAGGATACCATCATGATAGAATCATCGGTTATCTTGCAATAAGTACCGTTTAAAACAGTTCTTTGATCGTTTACACCCATTGCAAACGATACCTGACCTATCATCTTCTTTACTACCGCCTGACCTATAATAAAGCTTCTGTCACTAACGAGATCGGGAATAGACGGAAAATCAGAGCCCTTTAACGCGTTCATTTTGTGAGAGGAACGTCCGCTGAAAATACAAGCCGTAAGCTTTTCATCGACTGTAAGAGTAACCTCTTCTCCTTCCATTACGCGCAACGTCTGATTAAATTTTTGAGCGTTGATAATATAACAACCCTCTTCTATTACTTTAGCTTCAATAGTAATTCTTACGCCTTTTTCAAGGTCATATGTTGTCATGATGCAGGTATCGGGCATCTTTGCCTCTATCATGATACCTTCAATAGTAGAAAGAGTGGATTTGCCTGAAACTGCGCACATAAGAGGTGCTACTGCCGCGCTAACGGCTGAACGGTTGAATATGATCTTCATACTTTTTCTCCTTTCGCGTTTTTTCGCGCGATAAATAAAAATAAATTAAATTATATATATAGTTTTTTAGCAGTATTAGTAGTAGGGGGTGTGTAAAGTGTGGAAAAGCCTTGTAAGCATTGTCTCATATAGCTTTTTTGAGTTTTTATTTTTTAGATGTACGATGTGAAACTTCGAATAAAAATGTGTAAAACTTTATCTGTTTTTTTCGATCTTTTTGATATTATTTTCAAAAAATACGGAATAAATAAAGAAGATCTTATAGGAACGAAAAGAAACAAGGAT
>JAZNEM010000092.1:0-7943 GCA_045588595.1 Eubacteriales bacterium | reverse complement strand
ATGAGGACAAGAATATCTTCCCGATAGGCGACGGTATTGAGCTTGAGATACTTGACAGCTATTTCTACTATCACGTAGCCGAGACCGAGAACGACCATTCTGTGTGTGTTATGATAAATCAGGGCGACGAGCATTTTCTCTTCACGGGCGACCTTGAAAAAGAGGGAGAAGAGAAGCTTGTTGAGATGAACGATCTGCCCGAGGTCACGCTTTATAAGGCGGGACATCACGGCTCGCGTACCTCGTCGAACGATTGTCTCATGGAGGTCATAAAGCCTGAGATAGTTTGCGTTTGCTGTTGCGCCGGAAGCTCGGAGTATACCGACAAGGCGGTAAATCAGTTCCCGACGCAAGCGTTTATCGACCGCATAGCTCCCTATACCGACAAGGTCTACGTTACGACCTTGTGCGTTGATTACGGCAACGACGAATTTACGTCTATGAACGGAAATATCGTTGTAAGCTCCGGTATGGAGGGAGTTGCCGTTAAGTGCTCTGCGAACGATACTATCTTGAAAGAGACCGAGTGGTTTAAGAAAAATCGAAAGATGCCATCGGCGTGGTAAGGTGAAAATTGAAAGTTGAAAATTAAAAATTGCGGGAGGCGTTTTGTCTCCCGCTTCTTTGTTCTGCTTTTCCAAAACAGGAATAAAATTTATTCCAAAAAAGAAGAAATTAAGCTGGAAATTTGCCAAAAAACGAAAAATTCTTCTAAATCTTGAAAAAATATTAAAAAACATTTACCATTGTCCTTTTTATGACACATATGGTATGCTATAATAAAAATACAGAGAAAGCGACTCTGTAAAACAAAAACTACCAAAATTCGACTGAAAAAGGAGAATGAAAAAATGACGAGAAATATCAGAAAGAACGAAAACGAAATGATGGATATGAGACTCATGGCGGAGAATTGCAACTGCTCGATATACACCATGGGCGCGGTAGCGGCAGGCATTTTGTTCTGCGTGGGAATAATCCTTTACGCTCTTATCGCGGGCTGAAAACATATACTTGATTTTTTCCTTTAAGTGTGATAAAATATAAGTACGGAAAATGTCCGTGCCCGAAAATTTTCACGCGACGGAGGATATCATGGCGAAAAAGCCGAACCAGAAATTAAAACTGCTCTTTCTTATGAAGATACTTTTGGAAAAGACCGATAACGCGCATGCGTTGACGTTGTCCGAAATATCGGCAGAACTTGCAAAATACGATATAAGTGCCGAGCGAAAGAGCCTTTACGACGATCTTGAGCTACTCAAGCTTTACGGTGTAAACGTCGAGGTGAAACGTGACAGACAGGTAAGATATTACGTTTCGTCGCATGAGTTCTCGCCCGCCGAATTAAAGCTTCTTATCGACGCGGTTCAGGCGTCGAAAGCTATAACCCAGAGAAAGAGCAACGAGCTTATTCGCAAGCTTGAGGGACATGGAAGTAAATATCAGGGCGCGCAGCTTCACGAGCAGGTCTTTATGGAGAATCGACTGAAAGCGGCAAACGAGGAGATATTCCTGAACGTCGAAAAGATATGTGACGCAATGGCGCGCAATAAGCGCATAAGATGTAAGTACTTCGAATGGAACTCGCGCAAGCAAAGGCTTTTACGCAAGAGCGGGGAATATTATGAGTTGAGTCCAAAAGCGCTCAATTGGTACGACGAAAATTACTATTTGGTGGCGTACGATTCAGAGGCGCAAAAGGTCAAGCACTTCCGTGTGGACAAGATGCTTGAGGTGAGCCTTACCGACGTTGCCCGCGAGGGTATAGGTTCGAACGAGGACTTTGATATGGCGACTTACTCAAGACAGGTGTTCGGAATGTACGGCGGTGAGCTTTGTAACGTTCGAATAAGATGCGAGAATTCGCTTGCGAGTGTGGTCATCGACCGCTTTGGACAGGACGTTACGATACTTTCAAACTATGAGGACAGCTTTGAGTTTGTCGCGAAGGTAATGATAAGCCCGACCTTCTTCTCATGGGTGATGGGCTTTGGAAATAAAATGAAGATAATCTCCCCCGATCATGTGGCGCACGAGCTTGCAAAGACCGCGTCCGAGATCCTTGAGCTTTACGAGGGATAAAAAAATGAGTTAAGTCAATTCGACTTAACTCATTTTTTTTATGATCAACCGAAAATTCCGTTAAGGATATCGTCGAGCAATGAGCCCAAGACACCTTCGCACTCGGAAGTGATAAGGTCGAACGATTTACCGTTAGAGGTATAGAATATCGACCAAAGCATCGTTTCCTCGTCATAATAGTAAGCGAATGTCTTTTTCGAATCGGGATCGCTGAAGTAGGGAAGATTGATAAGCTGAACCGAGTCGAACTTAACAGCCTCGCCCTTAGAGCCTTCCTCGGTAACGAATACCTGATCCTCTTCGGTCGTGTAGTAAAGCTTGTTTGCGTAATTGTGCATCGAGATCTCTGTGGTCACCTTGTTGATAGCCTTCTTGCTTCCCGTGGAAGTCTTGTAATAATAAAGCAATCCACTGTCACTGCTGTCCGAGATAAGCATATAAATGTTGCCCTTTTGAGTGATCTCGAATTTAACGGTATCCTCAAATATCTTTTTGTCGGTCGAATCTCGGTCGGAAAGGTCTACCTGATAGAGCGTGCCTCTTGAGTTTATGTAATAGAAGTGTTTTCCATCGGGTGAGAATTTACCGGTAGCCTTTGCGATAGATTCAGCCTCGTACTTTTTGTTGATAAAGTAGGTATATCCGCTTGCCGACTCATCGGAATCCTCCAACAAACCTGCAAGAGAGGAGCTTTCAACGTAAATGTTCTTGAACGAGCCGTAGCGAGCTACGTTAGGCTCGAAATCTGCGGGAGTAAATACACCGTAGTTCTTTGCGATCTCGTAAGAGGTGTCCTTCTTTGCGTTGTAGATGTAAGTGGTGAATCGTGTGTCGTTTACGGAGTAGTACATGATCTCGTCACCGTCAACGTTGATAGCGGTTATGCCGCCGAAGTTACCGTCGCCGATGGGGTACTTCTCGCCGTCCTTGAGAGTAATGCAGTAAAGCTTTTCGGAAAGAGTGCTCGACAAAGCCTTTGCGTATATGTATTCTCCGTCTGAAGAGAGCTTGATAGGCTTGCAGTTCTTAACACCTATCGCGTCGGACGTACCGTCGCGGAAGGAGTAGAGCTTGTATTCGTCCGCGCTGTCCTCAACGGGAAGCGTGTAAATTACGGTAGAAGCATCGTCGGAGATAAGGAAGTTATCAGCACCCTCGGTCTTTACTATAAGGTCCTCGCCCATCTTCTCGGTATATACGTAATATTTTCCTTCTTCCTCGTAAATGATACCGGGAGTAAGCTGTGCGTAAGCAATAACGTTTGTGATAGAAGAGCCTTCCATAGTGATCTCTTCAAGCTTCTTGTCGCGGAGCAAGTAGAGCATAAGTCCGTCTTCGCCCTCGCACTCAACGTAAGCAAATGAGCGGTCGAGAGAAGGGATTATCTTAGGCTCGCTCTCGAAAACGTCGTCAAGGACAGAGCCGTTAGTCGCTATGTAATAAGTCTGACCGTCTTCGGTGTAAGAGATATAAGTATTATCGGTCAACTCAATATTGTTGGACGAATTAACTGCAACCGAAATGATAAGTCCGAAGATAAGAATGACAACGAATGCTGCCGCGATCACTCCCCATACCCAATAGGGAATAGAAGCGTTGTTCTTTTTCTTGGCTTGTCCGCCCTTTTGAGAAGGAGCTTTCGGACGAGGCGCGCGTTCGCGGGTGTTTTCCTCGTTAAAGCCGCCGAAATTGCTCGTATCGGAGTAAGCATCAGTATTAAACGCAATAGAATCGTTAAATGAACGGTGATTCGCGGTGGGCTTTTGACTGCCTGCGGCTGCGAAAGCAGGACGCAAATCATTATTTTTAAATAGCATATTTACCTCCATGAAATTTCTATATATCCATGATAATATATTCTACCATATATATAATAAATTTACAATAACATAATGTTAAGAAATTATGAACCGCATGTTAATACCATCAAAAAAGCACAATATGTAGTAAAAAATAATGTCGAATTTTACTATATTTTGTTGTATGACAAAATGTCGCAGGTGATTTTTGGAGTTTAAAGTTGAAAATTAAAAAATTACGGAGAGATAGTTGCGGCGCTTTTTCAACAAATTGCGGTTTGTCGGGGACGCGAAGGACGCGATGAGGGAACTTTTTTGAAAAAAGTTCCCTCAAACTCCCTCAAAAAACTTTCTAAAACAAGGTTTTGCATAGCCATAACGGCTACACAGTAAATTCTTTTCAGGAAAGTTTTTTGCCAAGCTTTTTTTCAAAAAAGCTTCATCTCACCGACAAATCAAAATTTATCGGCATATGTTCGCTCGAACTCCGTAGGGGAGATCTGTGGCCTCCCGCGGGCGAACAAAGTTCGCCCCTACGGTGTTTGGGTTAAATTTTTGCGTTATTGCGTAGCCGTTTCATTTGATTTTGTATTTATCAACCCCACCGATAAATCAAAATTTGAAACAGATAAATTGCAGTTTATCGAGCAGTATGTTCGCACTAACGAAAGCCTCCCTTGTGTAAAGGGAGGTGGCTCGCGAAGCGAGACGGAGGGATTGTAAAAGTAACATTAAAGCCCAAAACAATCCCTCAGTCACCGTTGGTGACAGCTCCCTTTACACAAGGGAGCCTTTGGTTACTTCGTAGCCGTTTATCAAATCAAACTACTCGATAAATCAAAATTTGAAACTCAGCCGCCGCGGCTGCTTCTTAAATAATACAAATCAAAAAAATCTCGGAGGAAAGAAGAATGATAAGACACATCGTAATGTGGAAATTCAAGGACGAAGCCGAAGGCAAGACCAAGCAGGAAAACATGGATATCGTTCGCAACAGACTTTACTCGCTCCCCGCAATAATTCCTGAGATCAGACGACTTGAGATAGGCTATGATATCAAGCATACCGATATGTCCGCCGACCTCGTTCTTATAACCGAATTTGAGACACTTGAGACACTTGAGATCTACGCAAAGCACCCCGACCATCAGCTTGTTTCGCAGTACGTGAGAAAAGTGATCGACAGCCGCGTGGTTATTGACTTTCAAATATAAATAACAGAAAAAAGAGAGGATTGTATTATTATGATAAAGCTTGAACGCACCTCGGTCATGAACCTTGAAAACGCTATAAGAGGAGCGAGAAATCCCATGAATAGCTGGGCAAAGAGTGACAGCTTCTATGATGAGAACGGCAACTTCGTGCTTGGAGAGGCTGATCTCAAATTTGGCGCAGGTCTTTGTGCTGCGGGTACAGACCACCGTAAATTTATACGCCAGATATTCGTATCCGTTGACATAACCGCTCCGCTTTATTGGTGGAAGGAATTTGATACATATAAGGTCGGAACTGTCGCGAACTCGTGCAGTACGATGCATAAGATACACGCAAAGGCGTTTGAGCGTGAGGACTTCTCGTGCGACCGACTTGATGAGGGCGGACTTGCGGCACTTGACGCGCTTATCGCTTATCTTGAAGCCGAACGCGTGAAATTCTGCGAAAATAAGGACGACAGACAGCCGTGGCATAATATGATACAGCTCTTGCCATCAAGCTATAACCAGATGCGCACCGTGACCATGAACTACGAAAACCTTATAAATATGTACTACGCGCGCAAAAACCATAAGCTCGCCGAATGGCATACGTATTGCGATTGGATAGCTTCGCTTCCTTATGCCGAAGAGCTTATTATGATAAAGAAATAAGACGCGAGACGCGATGAGGGAACTTTTTTGCAAAAAAGTTCCCTCAAACTTCCTCAAAAATTCGAACAAATTGCGGTTTATCGGGGAGATGGATTTAAGAAAAGTTTATGCACATACCCCAAGGCTCCCTTGTGTAAAGGGAGCTCCCGACGGAGTCGGGTGAGGGATTGTTTTGTGTTAAAATGTTACTTTTACAATCCCTCCGTCACGCTAACGCGTGCCACCTCCCTTTACAACAAGGGAAGCTCTTGGTGAAAACCGTTTCGTTTGTACGTTACCATTTTGTCAAATCAAACCCACCGACAAATCAAAATTTGAAGTCATCAAAATAAAAAAGGAACGCATTTAGAGCGTCACTCTAAAGGACAGTTTTACCTACCGACAGAAGAATGATCAGATCAATAGAGGTCGATATGTAAAGTTTACTAACAAAATAGGTCGATTTGGGTGGAAACCCAAACCGTCCTATTTACTTTTGGGGGCTTTTATGCTATAATGTAAGTGTTGGATAAACTTGAATTTGACGAAGTGAAGTTAACCGAATATAACTTAGATGGAGGCTTTAGCTATGGGAAATGAAAACACAAACTGGGGACAAAGTGTCACTGGAGTGGTTATTAGGGACGACAAGGTATTGCTTGCACGTCATACATATGGCAGTGGAAAAGATATGCTGATTATTCCAGGGGGATATGTAAATATTGGTGAAACACCTCAAGATGCTTTAGTGCGTGAATATATAGAAGAAACTCAAATAAAAATTAAACCGCTCAATATTATTGGCATTAGATTTAATATGCATGATTGGTATATTGCTTTTCGAGCTGAATATATTTCGGGCGAAGCAAGTTCTGACAACGATGAAAACAGTGAAGTTTTATGGATAGATATTGACGAAGCATTATCAAGAGATGATGTTCCGGAGCTTACAAAGAAATTAATTCTAAGTGCGATTTCAAAAAATAGCGGGTTAACCTATACAGATTATCAAGGTAGTACGAAACATACACCATATTCACTGTATTGCTTATGACAGATAATTTTCAATTTTGAATAAATATTGGATGCTGATTGCTAAAAGCCTCCCTTGTGTAAAGGGAGGTGGCACGCGTTAGCGTGACGGAGGGATTGTAATGCAAAGAAAACATAATAAAGACATTGTCCCAGCTGCAAAAATGTTGCGAAAGAATATGACCAAAGAAGAAAAACACCTTTGGTATGATTTTCTGCGCACCTATCCCGCCCGCTTTTCACGGCAAAAGATTCTCGGTAAGTATATCGCAGATTTTTACTGTGCAGAGGCAAAGCTCGTCATAGAGCTTGACGGCTCGGGGCATTATACCGAAGAAGGAAAGCAATATGATGAAGAAAGAACCGCTTTTCTTGAAGAATACGGTTTGACAGTTATCAGAATACCTAATACGGAAATACATAAGAATTTTCGGGGTGTTTGCGAATATATTGATCACCTCGTAGAACAATCCCTCAGTCAGCTTCGCTGACAGCTCCCTTTACACAAGGGAGCCTTTTTTTGTTCACCTATGACTTGTCAATTTTCTTGACAAGCACTGCATTTGTGGACACAAATGCAAAACACGGCATACCTCTTTCGAGATATGCCGTGTTTTTGAAAACTGTCCTTAAGGGTACAGCCTTTTGCTTGCGTTCCTTTTTGCGTATCAGTCTTTTTTCATTTCATGCTCGTACCAAACGAGTCCGAGCGAAAACGCTTCATAAAGACCTTCCTTTGAGCCTTGGCGGAGTATCTTGGTCTGATCCTTGGGGTCAACGACCTGAATAAGTATCTTGTCGGGGACGTCCGCGCCGTCTGCCTTTTTGTAAGACATTATTTCAAGTATCAAAATGCATTTATCGTTCATATCGCCATAGCAGAGAGTGTGTCCTTCGCGTACGAGCGGCAGACCCTTGTATTCAAGATAACTTCCGTTTGCAACGGCTTTCTTTTCTTCAGCCATATCGGTCTCCTTTCATGCTTTCAGCCATAAATTTTACACATTATCATATATTATACCACAATTTTTCTCAAAAGTCAATACGGCATGGGAATTAACTTTCAAATTTTGATTTATCGGGGGGATGCGATGTCGCTTTTTGAAAAAAGCTCCGCAAAAACTTTCCTGAAAAGAATTTACTGTGTAGCCGTTATGGCTATGCAAAACCTTGTTTTAGA
>JAZNEM010000091.1:0-15074 GCA_045588595.1 Eubacteriales bacterium | reverse complement strand
TATTTCAAATTTGCGTGGCGATCGAAGATCATTAAGCTACTTTTCCCCTTGAGATATCCCATGAATTGTGCTATACTTAAATGTGGCGGGATACTTACGAGCATATGGATATGATCTGGACACGCCTCTGCCTCTATGATTTCTACTCCTTTTTGCTCGCACAATTTTCTCAGAATTTCTCCTATATCTCTTTTCAATGTCCCATATATCTCTTTTCTTCTGTACTTTGGGGCAAAGACTATGTGATACTGACACCTGTATTTGCTGTGGGCTGTGCTTTTTATCTCGTTATTTTCTTTTTTCATTATTAAACCTCCTTATACTTTTGTAATGCGGTGTCAAACCACTTACATTATACAAGGAGGTTTAATTCTTTTCAATGGGCTTGCTTAAAGCTCGCCCGATTTATTTGTAGCCCTGCTCGGTTTTACCGCTCCCCCAGTAGAACTGGGGGTTTATTTACACCACCAACGAAAAGTTCCCACAGACCAGTCAAACGGTTTGTGGGAACTTTGCTTTATAGGTATAAAAAACGGTTTAACCAAGCCTTCTCCAGCGGGAGAAGGCTTTTTATATGTTCAACGTTCTCTTGTATAGGTTTTGTCCCATCGAGTCGAAGGACTTTGTGCGATAGTGTTTTCAGCCAATCCTCAATCTTTTCGGGAGTTCTTTTTTCTGCGAATGCAAAAAACTTTTCTTCCTGCTCGTACATATCTCCGCCCGGAAGAACCCTATCGCCGAATTTATCAATAGCTCTTTGCCTGATCCTTTTCATTCGAACATCAAGAGGAACATCAAGGTATACCACAAGAGTATAATTTTCATTGATCTCCGGAGTCATATTTCCACTAACGGCAGAAAAAACAAAACAGGGATTTTTCTTTATATCCTCTAATAGCAACCGTTCAACTTCTTCTCTCGTTCTTGATGAAGCATACGGATTATGCGTGGAAGTAAAATAATATTGCTCTATATCCATATGTATAAAGTTTATTTTTTTAGCAAGCGCACCGGCAAGTGTCGTTTTACCACTTCCATTCAGTCCGCATACACATATTCCACACTTCATGCTATACCCCTCATTTATCGCAAGTTTCGCATTTGTATTACAAATGCATCGTCTATCCCCATACCACTATTATAGCACAAAAACCGCAGAAAATCAATCTGCGGTTTCTGTACTTTTGCAATTCCTCCGTTAAGAACAACAGAGAAAAAGCTTTGGCTTTGTTTTTTATATCCGAATTTTTTAAAATTTATCGGATGCATCAATGATCTCAAGATCAAAGAATCTTTCGGCATCGGCAATAAATTTTTGAACTCGGTTGGGAGATACGTAAAATCCTCCGTTGCCGTTGACCGTAATATACGATTTACGGGTAGTTATTTCATAAAAACGATATACGTATTCCTTACCGTCGCTGGTATTTACCGTAAGAGTCAGCATAGGACCGCTTGAAAGTATCTCCTCGCGTTCCGCGTCGGTAGTGGGATAGGAATCTATTATCGTAGCCGCAAGAAGCGTTTGATAGAACTTACGGAAGAGAGAGGAGTCAAAGCGGCATATCTCATCGGTCGTTCCGTTAGGATGCGTGACCTTTATATAGTCCGCTTCAACGTACACCACGTCACCGTTTTTATCCTTGATTCCGCCCGTATCTACCCTTACCTGCGTTCCAAGCTTATTGTATTCGTATCGGCTCGAGGAAATCGTTTTTTCAACTCCCATGGAGTCATACGCTTTGATCTCGGCAGCGGTTATGACCCAAGTAATTCCGTTTACGTCGGTAACTATCTTCTGCGCGAAGGTCTTTGTCGAGTGACCCTTGGAGTCACTCGCTGTTATCTGCAAAAGATTGGAGTTTATCTGCGTGCTTTGATCAGACATGGAGTTATCGAGCTTGAACTCAGCGTTATAGTTGGCGCTTTCTATCTTAATAGAATCTACGAAAGCGATATTAAAGTTGACGTATTTGCTCTGTATCCAATCATAAGCGTCCCACTCAAGAAATCCGAGTGAATGTCCCTCTATCTCAACTATCATATTAAAATCGTACAGATAGTCTGCTTTTTTGCCCTCTTCCGTGGAAGGAGAATATACGGTAGTGAAAACGTAATAATTTCCGTTTTCATTTTTCTCGCTTACAAGAATGATCTGCTGAATAGTTTCAACCTTTTTTCCGTCTTTAACTATGTCATAATTGAAGCTTATCATATATTTAGCGCAGATCTCATATGTCTTATTGCCGTCCTTATCAAGAACAGGCTGACCGTTTTCATCAACGACCATACGAGAGAGCCCTACGCTAGCAAAATCCTCGTCATTCGGGGCGAATTTATGCACTCCTATATAAGTAGGCGAGTAGATAGCGGCAAGTGCCGTAGTAATATTATCCGACGACGGCTGGTATCCCTCAAGCTTTGCCGCGGGAGACGTACTGCTTGAAGTAAAGATATACGGCACGGAAGAATTGATAGTATTCTGGCGATCTGCTATATCAATGTACGTAAAGGATACTATTTCCTCATATTTATCGTCCTTTGGTTTGCTCTCATCGCGTTTAAGAACATTAAAATTCTCAACGTCAAAATAATTGTTGAGATCCATAGGATAGCTTATAAGCGGAGTTATATAGTCCTCTATGGGCGCTAAAAGAGAGTTTGCTATATCGCTGCCCAAAACGTATACGGCATCTCTCGGGGTTTCCTTACCGTCCTTTATGTCTACGTACTGAACGTAATATCCGCCGCCCGTAACGAGACGGTCTCCTATAAGGACCTTATATTTATTTCCGCTCGTATCGGTAAGGATATAATATGCAGGCTTATAATCATACGTTTCGACAGTTCCATCCTCGAGAACACGCTCTCTGTTTGCTATAGGAACGAGTCCGTATTCGGTAAACTGACCGTTTTCGTCCTTAATGGGATCTTTTATCTTTTGAGAGGACAAGGTATATCCCGCGCTTACGTGAAGCTCTGCAAAAAGCTCCTGATTATATGTGGTCAAAGGAGAGCCGAGTATAACAAAATCACTGTCGTTGTTTATCTCTCCAAGCTCATTAACACGCGCAAAGGTATAAGCTCCCGTTTCATTATGGACCTCAAGAGAACGGATATTTGCCTTTTCAATATGTGGGAACAACAAGATCCTGAATCCGAAATCAACGGCTTCGTTGCCCTCTGTAAGACGGTCTTCAAGCACCGCTTGGATAGTGTACTCTCCCGTTTCGGCATCTACCTCTATCAAAGTCTGCGCTCGGGTTACGTAATAGCCATACTCCGAATCCACGGGAAGCTTGGTCTTTTTATCAGAATAGTAGAGTCCGTACTCCTTGTTCTTATATCTGACGTAATACTCCGCTTTATCAGCGGGGTCTATAACTGTTGTTGTTTTAACGTAATCTAATACTACTACGAGCGCAACGGACATTATCGCAACTATTATAGCCGCGATTATAACGGTTATCTTGCGCCGTTTCATAGACGTCATACGCTTTTTTTCTTCGGCATTCATCATCTGTGCTTTCTCCTAACGAGAACAACGATCCCCGCCACTATCGCCGCAACAACGGGTACTACCGTAAGAACAACGGTATATTGAGTTGCTTCCTTCGTGGTCACGGTATCGATGGTAAAGTCCGCAAAGGGCTTAAATCCAAGTCCTACTGGCACGGGCTCTTGACCGATAGATCTGCAAGCGGAAAGCATAAGGTCTGTATTACCGTAGGCATTTGACTCAAGGAACGCTTGGCTTACGAATTCGGTAGAACCGCACGCGAGAACGTAAGACGCCTCACTTATGGTAGAATAATTTGATTCCTGAATAGTTCTGTCCTCAACGGATATCGTCATAAGAGGAAGTTTGTTGTTTTCAGATGCCTTTTCTACCTCACTGCCGTTAGCGAAAGCCGAAGCTGTCGCACTTGTGGTAAAGAGATTATAGATAGCTCGAGAAGTTCCGTCTGCGCTGTAATAACCGTAATTATACGCAACGCTTGGGTCTTTCTCGTCAACGTAACGCTGAGGCGAGTAAATGTCGGAATAAGATATCGACATTGCATTCGGGAATATAACGCTTTGAGGAACGGCACGGCTTCTCATAGTTTTGGTGATAGAAGCCAAGGGGTTATCGGTAACGTACTCGGAAACTACCGTAAATCCGTTTGAAGTAAGCGAATTCTGGGTATCCTTTATCATGTACGAATGCTCTGTTCCCGCCGTATCGGTATGGCGGTCAAATTTGATTCCCCACTCCGAAAGATACTCCTCAAGATTTTTAAGCACGGGAGTCTCGGGAGACACGAATACCATCATGGAGTTTGTAGCATCAAGGAATTTGTCTATCTTATCTATCTCGTCGATATCAGAAGTTCCGTCCTTGACTAAAAAGTCGTCCTTGGGGTCGAATATAACAAGGAGTCTGCAATCCGCGGGGATCTCCTCGTTTTTGAGGTCTACGTCGTCTATCTTATAGCCCGCATCGCTGAGCGTTCTGAGGAGTGCCGTATCAGCAAATCCCTCTCTGTGATTTACAGTAACGCAAGCAAGAGGAGCTTCCGCTCTTGTAACAGAAAGAATAGAAGCGGCAAATGCCTTTTCTCCGTTATACGCCCATACCGTATTATCTTCCGTATTGGTAACGAAAAAGCTCTCGATTCCGCGAATTCTATACTCCGTACCAAACTCGATAATAACACTCGTCGGAGCGATAGTAGTCATAGAATTGACCTTATACTTCGTCACAGCCGAAGGATTGTGAACGATATTCGGGTTTTGTATGGAAATATAGTCGGGAAATTCAGCTTGAAGCTCAAGCGCGGTATTGTAAACGTATTTCAGAGACGAATCCTTTTGCCAAGCGTCAGGATCATCACAGAATATGAGGTTTATCATAATATTTTCGTCGCGATAATCAGCCATACCCTCGGTCAGATTATTCTCGGCGTTATATTTTTTATTTTCCTCCCTTATCTTGTCTACCATTTCGATAGGAGAAGAGCTTTCCTCAAATTCTTCGTCACCGTTTCGGATAAGGTCTATACACTTGTCCGAAAGGGTAAAAAGAAGATCGGGAGTAAGATCCGCATACCACGTAAATTTACTCGAAAGAGCGGAAAAGATAACGTTAAATAGGATAATCGCGGCAATAAGAACTGCGGTAACGAGGGCGGAAACACCACCGTAACGAAGCTTTTTGCCCGTTGATGTTTTCATTTTCATTTTTTCGCACCTGCCCTTCTATCAACCCCAGCGGCGTTTATCGTAAACGCGCACTGTCAAAAGCAGGAACACTGCCGTGATTGAAATATAGTATATTATCGACGCAAAATCGAGAATCCCTGATGTAAATCGAGAAAATCTGCTGATAACACAGAACCAACTTATAACAAATCTTATCGCATACACATCGATGTATTGGTTAAGCATATCGAGAACGAGCATAACAAAGATAATAGCAACCGTAATTACCGCTGCCGCAAGTTGATTTTCCGTGAGAGAAGAAACAAACAAACCTATCGCTATAAATGCAGCTCCGATAAGTACGATTCCGACAAGGCAGGAGATTATCTCCGCTGTAGCAGGACCGACGTGCTCGTCGGCATAGCTCTTCCCTGCCGCTTCAATATTCGCGTACGAATAAAGCGGGAAGAAATTTATGCAGGATACGAGAACGCATCCGAGGAAAAGAGTAAATGCGGCAAAGTATTTACCCAATATCATTCCGTGAATAGATACGGGCGCTGTAAGCAAAAGCTGCTCCGTGCGAAGCTTTTTTTCTTCAGCGAAAAGCTTCATGGTAAGCAAAGGAATGAGGATTATAAAAGAAAATATCATCATCTGGAAGTAGGAGGAGGTATTATAGGTTCTCGCTCCAAGAGTCGTATAGCAGCAAAGAAGCGCCGCTACCGCCAAGAACACGCCTACAAAGACATATCCTATTGCGTTTATGAAATATGAACGCAATTCTTTTTTGAAAATAGCAAACATTTTATTTTTGACCGTTTATGTACGGTACAGCTCCTTTCATATTCATTGTCAGACGCGTTTATTATTTATCGTCATCACCGAAGAGCGCGGAATACTCTCCGCCCTGCGATTTGCCCGTGTTTTCCATAATGGTCTTTGCGACCTCGCGCTCGACTCCCGCACGGCGATTCTTGCGCTCGTGCTTGTTCTTATTAGCGGGATTCGCTTGGTCTACGATAGCGATAAATATCTCTTCAAGGCTCATGCCCATTGCTTCAAGTCCGACAAGCGCCCATTTTTTTTCGGCAAGAGTGTAGAAAAGGCTCTTTCGGATATCCACTCCGACCTCACTCTCTATCATATAGCAATAAGCGTCGCCGTCTCTCTGCGGTAGCAATTCGGCATACACGATACCGGGTCGCGAGCGAAGCATCGCAAGGACCTCCTTTTGAGGTCCGCATATCTTAACGTTAAATCGACGATTGTTCTCAACGGCGCGTGTTATGTTCTCGGTAAGCTCATCAGCAACTATCTTACCCTTGTTAATAATAACTATTCTGTCACATACCGCCTGAACCTCTTGCAAAATATGCGTGGAAAGAATTACCGTATGATCTTTTCCGAGATTCCTGAGAAGATTTCTAACCTCAATTATCTGTTTGGGGTCAAGTCCTACCGTAGGCTCGTCAAAGATGATCACCTCAGGGCTTCCGATAAGAGCCTGCGCGATACCTACTCTTTGGCGGTAACCTTTAGAGAGATTCTTTATAACGCGCTTATACACGTCTCTTATCTTAACGACGTCGCATATCTCCATAAGGTGCTTGTCGCGGTTAAGCTTGCAACCCTTTAAGTTATAGTTGAATATGAGATATTCCTCGACCGTCATATCAAGATAAAGCGGAGGTTGCTCGGGCAGATAGCCTATATGCTTTTTCGCTTCAAGAGGGTTGTCCAGAACGTCAAGCCCCGCAACCGATACGCTTCCCGAGGTGGAGGAGAGATATCCCGTTAAAATATTCATCGTCGTACTTTTTCCCGCTCCGTTCGGTCCGAGAAAACCGACTATCTCACCTTTTTTGACCTCAAAGCTGATATCGTCTACGGCACAGTTTGAGCCATAATTCTTCACCAGATGCTCGATTTTTATCATAATGAGGAATTCCTTTCCTTAATGTTTTGTCAAATTAGCGATTTTTACACCGACACAGAATACATTATAGCATATAATTATAAACATTTTGTGAATGTTTGTCTTTTTTCTCAATTTTTTAGTTGATTTTTATGTGAATATTTAATGAAATACGCAAAAACTCCCCTCGAAATTTCGAAGGGAGAAAAGCATTTACGCTTTATTTCATTTCCAAAGTCCGTAGAAATCGTGATTTTCTATCGTAAATAGGAATTTACAGTTGCGCGATATCCAGTTGCTCGTAGCTATTCTCGGATTCATAAAGAACAACGCCTCGGTGGAAAAAGTAGTGCCCTCAAGGCATATCTTTGCCGCTATCACAGCCGAATTGCTAGGTGTTTTGTAAATAGTCCCTATAGCAACAGGTGTAAACTGCGTTCCGCCCTTGCGGTCAAATACCACGCCGTAAATGGTGTTAGGATAAGACGGATGAGCCTTCCTGTTAAGCACAACGTTTCCGACAGCTATCTGCCCAGCAAGAGATTCTCCGCCTGCTTCGGCATAAATTATCCTCGAAAGCCAATACAGATCGTCAGCGTTATAATACGCAGCTCCGCTCTTAAGCGTCTTTCCCGTGCTCGTCAGAACCGCAGTTCTTGTCTGCGCGTTCCAAGCAACATTAAACGAAAAGACTTTTGAAAGCGATCTTATCGGAACAAAAAGTCTGCCGTTTATGTTGAGAATTCTTTCTCCTGTGTAGAAATAGCGGTCTAGCGCGGATATGTAATATCCTCCGTCTGTTACGTAAAGCGTAACGTTACCGCGTTTTACCGTCGCGGTCTTTGTCTGCGCGTTCCATTTTACACTGTCCGCGCCCGCAAGTTCTGAAAACTCACGAAGAGGAACATACGTAACCGAGTTGATTATAGCCGCCTTTCCCTCAAGTATCGATTTTCCGTCAAGCGTAACGTTTACCGAAGCCGAGCCTTCGGGAAATACGTACGCTTCCTTTTGTGCCGCGGCAGCCGCCGGAGCAAGTGTCATAGCAAGCATAGCTATGCTGATGAAAAACACAACCATCCGCTTTGCAGTCCTTTTCTTTGTCAGCAAAATTTGTACCTCCTTTTTTGCTTTTTCGCAGTGAAATATTGCCCTGCGATACTTAATTATACTGCATTTCCGCAAAAATATCAAGAAGCAATACATGGTGATTTTTACAATATATAGCAGTTCTTTTAAAAAAGCATCGCTCCCAAACGCTTAGCAAAATTAGTTTTTCTTAAGGTATCAAACAAAGGTTTTCATTTTTATAATAAAGCAAAACACTTGACTTTGCGGAGATTTTCTGCTACAATATTATTCGAATATAAATTGCTACGAAAGGCACTAATAAATGTCAGAATTTACAGATATTGCCATAATAGGTGCGGGACACGCAGGTATAGAGGCGGCACTTGCCACCGCAAGAACAGGGATAGACACTGTTCTTTTTACCATGTCTCTTGAATCTATTGCAAATATGCCCTGCAACCCCTCGATAGGCGGCACAGGAAAAGGTCATCTAGTGTACGAGATAGACGCGCTCGGAGGAGAAATGGGGCGCGCCGCAGATAAGGTAACGTTGCAATCGCGCACACTTAATCTCGGAAAGGGAGCGGCGGTACACTCCAAAAGAATACAAGCCGACAGAAAAGAATATCACCGCATAATGAAGCAGACTCTCGAAACGACAGAGAATCTTCGCCTTGTCCAAGCAGAGATAGTATCTATCCAAGTCGAAAACGGAAGCGTTTGCTCAGTAACAACGCATCTTGGTGAGGTATGGAAGTGCAAAGCCGCGATAATCTGCTCGGGTACTTATCTTGAGAGCCGTATTTTTGTTGGAGACGTGAACTACGAAAGCGGTCCTGACGGTTTTCTTGCCTCAAAAGGACTTTCAGCGTGCCTCGAATCTCTCGGAATACGTCTTATGCGATTCAAAACAGGTACTCCCGCACGAGTAAGCAGACGTTCGATAAACTTTGAAGAACTTGAACGTCAAGACGGAGAATTTCCAATAATTCCCTATTCTTGCATGACAAGTGATACTTTTTTTGAAAATATAGAGCAAATTCCTTGCCATATTGTATATACAAACGCGGAAACTCACAAAATAATCCGAGATAATATAACGCGCTCCGCTATGTATTCGGGTCATATTCACGGAACAGGACCGCGTTATTGTCCATCAATAGAGGACAAGCTTGTACGATTTGCAGAAAAGGAGCGACACCAGCTCTTTGTTGAGCCGGTAGGCGCAAACACAGAAGAAATGTATATACAAGGCTTCTCCACTTCCCTGCCCCTTGATGTTCAGCATAAGATGCTTCACTCGTTAAAAGGCTTCGAAAAAGCTCAAATAATGAGATACGCATACGCGATAGAATACGATTGTGCAGACCCCACACAGTTGTTGGCAACTCTTGAATTTAAAAACATACGCGGTCTTTACGGAGCGGGACAGTTCAACGGAACATCAGGTTACGAGGAAGCCGCGGCACAGGGGTTGATAGCAGGTTTAAATGCATCTCTGAAGCTTCGCGGCAAAGCCCCTTTAATACTTGCCCGTTCGGAGAGCTATATCGGCACACTCATTGACGATCTCGTAACAAAAGGTACTAACGAACCTTACAGAATGATGACGTCTCGTTCCGAATATAGACTTCTGCTCCGCCAAGATAACGCCGATGCGAGACTCACTCAAAAAGGTTACGACGCAGGACTTGTAAAGGAAGAACAATACAAATCATTTCTTAAGAAGCAAAAGCTCGTCGAGCAAGAAATTGAAAGACTTAACTCCACCCATATCTCTCCGATAATTCTAAACAAATTTTTCAAAAAATACGACATGCCCGAGGTCAATTCAGGCTATTCATTAGCAGATCTTCTCCGCAGACCTCAATTAACCTACAAAGACCTCGAAGAAATAGACCTTTCACGCAAAGAACTGCCGCCGAGAGTGGTTTTAACAGCAGAGGTGACCGTTAAATACGAAGGTTATATCAAACGCCAGATAGCAGAGGTAAAACGCCGCGAAAAGCTCGAAACAAGACCTCTTTCAAACGATATAGATTACGAAAGCATAAAAGGATTGCGAATAGAAGCCGCCCAAAAGTTAAACAAAATCAAACCCCTCACAATAGGTCAGGCTTCGCGAATAAGCGGCGTGAGTCCGGCAGATATATCCGTACTTCTAATATACCTCGGAATGAAATAACGTTTCACGTGAAACATTCAATGCAAAGGAAACAATAAAAATGATTTTCAAAACATTTTTCGACAACTGTAAAAAGTTGTTTGAGCTCAATTCCCTTCCCGCGCCATCAAATGAAGAAGCAGTAAAGTTATTTGATTTAACGAACATCATGTTAGAGACCAACAAAGTTATGAATTTGACTGCAATAAAAGAAGAAAATTCCATAATTTTGCGTCATTACATTGATTCTCTGTTAGTTTCACAACTAATTCCTACCAATTCAAAAATAATAGACATAGGTTGCGGAGCAGGCTTCCCAACCTTACCGTTGGCGATATTTCGCCACGATCTATCAATAACCGCAGTCGATTCCACAGCAAAAAGAATCGATTACGTAAGCTCAACAGCCAAAAAGCTTGAATTGAACAATATAACCGCAATTGCAGCAAGAGCCGAGGAACTAGGACACAACCCAAATTACAGAGAATCCTTTGACATAGCAACCGCAAGAGCCGTTGCTTCCCTGCCAATACTGACCGAGCTTTGTCTGCCGATGGTTAAAATTAACGGTTCTTTCATAGCCATGAAAGGTGCAAAAGCCGACGAGGAATTAGAGTTATCCAAAAAAGCTATACAGACATGTGGTGGAAAAACGCGCGATATATTGTGTCCATCGCTCACAAATCAAGATAGTTCGCGCGAAACGAGATATTTAATACAAATAGATAAATTATCCGCCACTCCCCAAAATTATCCAAGACATTTCTCCAAAATATCCAAAAAACCGCTTTAAAAGCGGTTTTTTCTTTTTTGCGTACGCAATATTTTTCAATTTCCCTTTCTTTGTTCCCATATCCCAACCAAAACTAACATATTTTGACCTACACAATAAGCGCATTTTCTCGGTCTGCGGGTGATATAATTATAACGAAAGCACTCAAGTGTTTCACGTGAAACACTGCCAAAAGAAAGGAGAAATCACATGAACGAATTAAAATTTTCAAAAAAAGCGAGATCCGACGAAGCCTTTCCATCAGAGATATACCAAATACGCGCAGACAGCATACGCCCAAACCGCGCGCAGCCAAGAGCAACTTTCGACAATAACGCGATCATAAGACTCGCAGATTCTATTCGTCGATACGGAATATTACAACCATTAACCGTGAGGCCTGCAGAAGATGATGATTTATATTCATACGAACTAATCGCAGGAGAGCGTCGCTTAAGAGCCGCAAAAATGTTAGGTTATTTTACAGTTCCATGTGTAATATTAAGCGTAGACGAATCAACATCAGCCGAATTAGCCATAATAGAAAACCTTTTGCGCGAAGACCTCAATATGTTCGAGCAGGCTTACGGATTTAAAAAATTAATAGAAAATCATTCTTTAACACAAGATGAAGTAGCCAGAAGAATGTCTTTAAGTCAATCAGCCGTAGCAAATAAGTTACGATTGCTGAAATTGACCTTCGAAGAGCAGAAATTGATACTTGAAACAAGTTTAACAGAGCGACATGCAAGAGCTCTTTTAAAGCTCGACAGCCCAGAAACACGCATAGAAGCAATAAGATTTATCGCAACAAACAAATTAAATGTGCGGCAAACAGAAGAATATGTGGATTGTTTAATTTTTAACAAAACCAACATGTTATCAAAAGACAGTCCGGAAAAGAAAGAAAAAAACGAGGCGTTTCACAACATCACCAACGAAGCCGATATAATAATGCAAAAACTCCAACAACACATAGAAAATCTAAAAAAACAGGGAAAAAGAGCCTCGGTAAACATTGTACAAAACGTACATACAGTAGATATAACTATACGCATCGCAAAATAAAGAAAACTATCGTAACGCGCAATGTTTCACGTGAAACATTGCGCGTTTTGCAAAAATATTTCAAAAAGAGCGTAAAAATCTTTCTCAATCTCTTGCATTGGGAATCCTTTTGTGATATAATATTATAAATAGTTTAAATTTGTGAAAGGAAATTGATATAAATGGGAAAAATCATATCCTTTGCCAATCAAAAAGGCGGAGTAGGAAAGACCACTTCCTGCGTAAATATTGCCGCTTCGCTTGGCATTCTCGGACATAAAGTCCTTATTATAGATCTCGACCCTCAGGGAAACACCACCAGTGGTGTAGGAATCTCAAAAAGAGGGTTAAAGGGAACTACAAGAGAGCTTTTGAACGGTGAGCTTTCAGCAAAAGAGGTTATGCTCGAAACTCAGTTCGAAAACCTATGGGTCATTCCAACCAACACCACATTGGCAGGTGCGGAATTTGATCTGCTTGATTTCGACGACAGTGAATACCGCATGAAAACCGTTCTTGCTCCAATAAAAGATGAATTTGACTACATCCTTATAGATTGTCCTCCTTCATTGGGGCAACTTACAGGAAACGCTTTTACCGCAAGTGATGGCATTATCGTGCCCATGCAATGCGAATTCTACGCGCTCGAGGGTCTTTCCCAGCTTATGATAACCATCAACGGCATAAAGAGAAAATACAATCCCGACCTTAACGTATGCGGAATACTTATTACAATGTACAATGGCAGACTTTTACTCTCAATGCAGGTCATCGCAGAATTGCAGAAGCATTATTCGGACAAGCTTTTTGATACAAAAATATCAAGAAACGTAAAGCTTACCGAAGCTCCCGGCTTTGGAAAACCTGCTTTTTATCACGACCGTAATTCAAAGGGCGCAAAAGAGTATATTGAAGTTGCCAAAGAGCTTGTTACGAGAATATAAATGTTAGGGAGGCAAATATGACAGATAAACCCTCAAGACTCGGCAGAGACCTTGGAGATCTTCTTAACGACAACAGTCCAACGATACGTTCTCAAGCCCCCTCTGTTGTTGTCAGAAATGGCGAAGACAAGGTCGTTAAACCAAGACCTATCTCCAATAATAGTCTTTACGATACTACGCCAAAACCATTGTTTGAATCAAAACCCAGAAATAAAACCTTGAAATAACCAAGAAAACACAAAAAATATAATATAAAACCATAAGGTAGGTAATAATAATGGCAAAATCACCGCGAGGCCTAGGCAGAGGCTTTTACGATATTTTTGACGACAATTCACCTGAATCAAAAAAAGGAGCTGGTGAAATGCTTCGCATCTCGGATGTAGAGCCAAGACGCGACCAGCCCAGAAAAACATTTGAACGCGAAGCGCTTCAAACTCTTGCAGACTCTATTGCCTCGTATGGCGTTCTTCAACCTATAATCGTACGTGAAAACGAGCATACTCCTGGCACTTATGAGATAATCGCGGGCGAACGCCGTTGGAGAGCATCAAAAATGGCAGGTCTTTCAGAAATTCCCGCAATAGTTTTCGACGGCGACGAATTGAAAGCCGCACAGGTATCCTTGATAGAAAATATTCAGAGAGAGGACCTCAATCCCGTCGAAGAAGCTCTCGGATACGGTGCGCTTATTGAACGTTTCGGTCTTACGCAGGATCAGGTGGCAAAGCAGGTAGGAAAAAGCCGTTCCACTATAACGAATATGCTACGCCTTTTAGATCTTCCCAAAGAAGTTCTTGAGCTTCTAAAAAACGGAGAACTATCAACGGGACATGCACGCGCGCTTCTCGGACTTGAAGACGAGCAGGACATGATAGATCTTGCAAGCAAGATAATCGAAAAGGGACTTTCGGTAAGAGATACCGAAAACGCGGTCAAGCGCATAAACGAATCCAAGGAAGAGATCGAGGATGAAGAAGCCAAAGTAAATCCTCAGATCAAGACTCACATGAAGGAGCTTGAACGCAGAGCGATGTCAACTCTCGGAAGAAAAGTGCGAATTTCTCGCTCTTCAAGAAAAAAAGTCGTCGAATTGACCTATGACAATGACGAAGACCTTGAAGCTTTACTTCTCTCGCTTTGCGGAGAAAAGATATTTGCAGAGACAGTCGATTAATTTTTACAAAATTTTACATTTTCCATATATTTCCAACAATAACAATATTAAAAAACAACGAGGTAAATTAAAATGCTTGATATCAAATACATTAAAGAAAGACCCGACGAGGTCATCGCAAGACTCGCAAAGAAGGGAAAAGACGCAAAAGAAGAGATCGAACAGATACTCACTCTTGACGGAGAAAGAAGAGCTCTTATCGCCGAGACAGAGGCAATAAAAGCGGAGCAAAACAAAGTAAACAAGCTCATTCCCCAGTACAAGAAAGAGGGAAAAGACGTAAGTTCCATCTTTGCGCAGATGAAAGAGCTTGGGGCAAAGACAAAGACCATCGATGAAAAGCTCAAAGAGATCGAAACTCAACTCACATCTGTAATGCTCGGTCTTCCTAATCTTCCCGATGAGGATCTTTTGCCCGGCGGAAAAGAGAACAATGAGCCTCTCCGCTATTTCGGAGAGCCCAAAAAGTTCGATTTTGAACCTAAGAATCACGTTGACCTTTGCACAGATCTCGGACTCGTGGATTACGACCGCGGAACAAAGCTTTCGGGTTCGGGTTTCTGGATATACAGGGGAATGGGCGCGAGACTTGAATGGGCTTTGCTCAACTATTTCATCGACACTCACCTCGCAGACGGCTACGAATTGATACTCCCCCCGCATATGCTCGAATATGAGTGTGGCGTAACGGCAGGTCAGTTCCCGAAATTTGCTGACGAAGTGTTCAAAATAGAGAATAACACCGATAACAGAAGCCGTTATATGCTTCCCACGGCAAAGGCCGCCCTTGCTTCTCT
>JAZNEM010000090.1:0-4224 GCA_045588595.1 Eubacteriales bacterium | reverse complement strand
TGCTTTTATATGGTTTTTCGGAATCCGTGATCCGGAGGCGATTGAGATAGCATCTGTGGCATTGCGGATTTTTGCAATCAATATCGTGTTTATGGGTGTCAATACGGTAATCACTGCTTTTTGGCAATCTATAGGCAGGGCTAAATTCGCAGGAGCGATGACTGTTATACGCGACTGTATTTTGATGCTGGTGCTCGGAGCATTGTTTATCCCAAATGCCAATATTATCGGTCTTTCGATTACTTATATCTGTACCGAAATTCTTTGTACGCTGATGATCGTCGGCGTGTTGGTATTCCGTTCCTCCAAGAAGTACGTAAGAAAAAAATACGGTATGGCAGGAAAATGCTTTGAACGCTCCTATCTCATTGAAGCGGAAAGTATGGCTCAGATTTCCGGTGACCTTGAGGCTGTTTGCGAGGATTGGGGAATCGGTATAAAGCAGTCTTTCTTTATTAACTTTATTTGTGAAGAGCTTTTGCTCAACGTAATTAAGTTTGGTCTTGATGATGAAAGCAAGAAGAATGCGTATTATATTTCAATCAAGCTGATGGAAAAGGGCGGAGATTACGTTCTCCGTATTCGTGATAACGTCAATTTGTATAATCCGTTTGAGTCTGAGGGCGACGAAATTGATTCAGGTGTGCTGAAGCTCATTCAAAAGAAAACAAAGTATTGCGACTATCAACGCAAAATGATTTTTAACTACCTTTATATGATTATCTAAGGAGATCTAACCGTGCAGAGTCAACTCGTTTTTCAGGAGAAAAATGAAATAGAAAGACTTCGTGTGCAGAACGAGCTGCTTGCCTGCTATGAAGCTCCCGTTTTCGCACAAATTTTCTCCGAAGGACAGGATCTCGCGGTCCTTGATATCGGATGCAACGACGGAGCGAAAACGCTTGAGCGCTTCACCTCGGATTCGGTATCGCGTGTAATCGGACTTGAATATAACGAGGAGCTTGCTGCAAAAGCGCAAAAAACATACGGTGACGGGAGATTTTCATTCTATTGCCTTGACGTAGAAGCGGAATATTTCTCGGAGCGCCTTCGTGACATAATGTACGAAAAGCAAATCGACGGATTTGACGTTATCTATCTTTCCTTCGTCCTGATGCACTTATTTGATGTGAAAGTCTTGCTTATGGCTCTTCGCCCATTCTTAAAAGCGGACGGAAAGCTGCTTATCATTGAAGCGAACGACGCCGCCTCTACTTTGACGGGTGATCAAAACGGACTGCTCGGTGAGTTCTTGGAAATGCTGAAGAAGGACAGATACTCCGGCAACCGCGAGGTTGGAGCGACTGTTTGCGAAACACTCGTCTCTTGCGGATATGAGAATATTTCTGTTTGGCACGATGCCGTTTCTGCGGCGCAGGGCGAAAAGGAAAAGAAAAAAGCAATCTTTACTACCTTTTTTACCTATTTACGCGAGGATGTGTTACTGCTTCTTGAGTCAGAGCCGGACAACGAAGAATATAGATTGTGGTCGGCTTGGCTTGACAGGAACTATGAAGCCCTCAGACGCTTGATCCTAAAGGAAAAATCGGTCATTTCTATGGGAATGAAGATTTTGACGTGTACGAAAGGCAAAAAATGAAATACTCATTTAATCTTGAAAACAAAGGCATGTTTTACCTGAAATCGCTTTCAGAGGATGAAGTCAACGAATCCCGTCTTTTATGTGACGAGTGCGTTGGTGAGAATCTGTACGGGGCAAAAGAAATTGCCTCTACGATTGGTGCTACGGACAGATTTTTCTATCTTCTGAAAAGCGAGGCGGGAGAAAACGTTGGATATATATATTACTACCTTACCAGTCTGGAATACATAGCGAAATACGCAAAGCTTGACGCAGAGCTGTTTCGCAAAGTTTATTCCCGCACCGATAAAAAGGTCGGAAAAATTCAGTCGGTGGGACTCAAAGAAGAATACCGCGGCATCGGTCTTGCCGCACAAATGATAAACTTTATTTTGGAGAAGCTAAAAGAGATCTCCGTAGACATTACTTTTATCGTTTGTTGGAAGCCCGACGGTATCGTTCCGCTGGGCAAGGCTCTTTTGGAATGTAAATTCGATTATTTAGCGGAAGCAAAAAAGGTTTGGTATGACGATACCGCGCTGATCTGTCCGATCTGTCACGGCAGATGCCTGTGTGATGCGGAGGTTTACTATAAACGACTTGGCGGGGAGACGAACAATGAAGCTTAAACTTAAACTTTTGCCTAAATTTATTATTTCACTTGGAATCGTCGGACTTGTTCTTACGATTGCCATTTCGCTCTTCAGCTACGCAACCTCGAAATCCTATCTTGAGGAGATGTATGCGGAAAGAGTTATGACGAATAGTAACGCCATAGCTGCTATGCTTGACGTTGAGAACGTGAAAACGATTCTTGCGGAAGGTGGCGACGGGACTCCCGAATATAAGGAGATGTACGATCTCTTCAATCAACTGAAAAAGGACGGAGATATCACCTTTCTCTCTCTTGTCGTTCCCGACGAGGACAGTGTTTGCTTCTATATTGACGCAATGGTGGAGGAAATGGGTGATGATCCCGCCAATCAGCTTCCTTACGGCAGTGATATTCTGTACGTAGACGCGGCAAACCCCGACGATCCCACTGATATGGAAAAATATATTACCATTTGGGAAAGATACAGAGATAATAAAGGAATTGACACTCCTCTCGTAACGGATAACGACTACGGATACAACTACACCGGTGTTTCGGTCATTCTTGACGAGTGCGGAAACGCAATCGCAGAAATTCAGTACATACTCGATATGAGTGAAGTGAGAGCATACCTTAACTCCTTCCTTATCAATATGCTGCTGATCTCCTTTGCGATTATCGGTATCACCATCATTCTGTATATCTTCTTTGTGAGAAAGATGGTTACAAAACCCGTTGGAAAGCTGACTGCTTTTACTCAGGAGATCACCGATAACGGCACCTTTGAAAATCAGCACATTGACATCAAAACCGGAGACGAAATTGAATCCCTGAGCGAATCCTTCAACTTCATGCTCGCGGAGCTTGAAAACTATATTGCAAATCTCTCCCGAGTAACTGCGGAAAAGGAAAGGATCGGTGCGGAGCTGGATATTGCAAAGCATATCCAAGCATCTATGCTTCCTTGTATCTTCCCGGCATTTCCCGAAAGAAAAGAATTTGATATTTACGCAACTATGGATCCTGCAAAAGAGGTTGGAGGCGACTTTTACGACTTCTTTATGGTTGACGAGCGACACCTCGCAATCGTTATGGCAGACGTTTCGGGCAAGGGCGTGCCCGCAGCACTCTTTATGGTGATCGGTAAGACGTTGATCAAAGACCATACCACACCCGACAGAGATCTCGGAAAGGTATTCACCGCAGTCAATAACCTGCTTTGCGAGGCGAACAGCGAAGGACTCTTTATCACTGCCTTCGAGGGCGTGCTCGACCTTGTAACAGGCGAATTCAGCTTTGTTAACGCAGGACACGAAATGCCCTTTATCAGTAAGGCGGGTGGTGATTTCGAGCCCTACAAGATCCGTCCCGGCTTCGTTCTTGCGGGTATGGAGGATATGAAGTATCGCGCAGGCTCTATGACGATTGAGCCCGGAGATAAGATTTTCCAATACACGGACGGCGTAACCGAAGCGACCAATCTCCAAAATGAACTTTATGGAATGAATAGACTCGGAGCAATTCTTAACAAGGTTAAGGACGGCACTCCGAACGATATTCTTCCCGCAGTGAAAACGGATATAGACGAATTTGTCGGCAAAGCCGACCAGTTCGACGATATCACGATGCTTTGTCTTGAGTACAAAGCGAGAATGGAAACTAATGCGGAGGATACCAAATGAAGGAGATAACCCTTGCTGCAACAGTTGAAAACATTGAGACCGTTACGGAGTTCGTCAATGCACAGCTTGAGTTGCTGGATTGTCCCATCAAGGCTCAGATGCAAATTGATATTGCCATTGACGAGCTATTCGGAAACATTGCTCATTACGCCTATAACACCGAAGTTGGCAACGCAACTGTTCGGGTTGAGATAAGTGAGGCTCCGTTGGCTGTTATTATCACGTTTATTGATAATGGTGTTCCGTATGATCCGCTTGGAAAGGACGATCCGGATATTACGCTTTCCGCTGAAGAAAGAGAAATCGGTGGACTCGGTATCTATATGGTCAAGAAGAGTATGGATGAGATAACCTACGAATACAAA
>JAZNEM010000089.1:0-9545 GCA_045588595.1 Eubacteriales bacterium | reverse complement strand
ATCCGACTTGAACTTTTTTTCAAAAAAGTTCCCTCATCGCGTCCTTCGCGTCCCCGACAAACCGCAATTTATTTAACTTACAACCTTTTTTGAGTTTACTCAATTTATATTATATATTATTTACAGATCTATCAGGCTCATACGAGGGTGTTTCAGCTACAAACAACTCTCCCGTTCGTCGTCTGGTGAAATAGATCAATCCTACTTTGCCTTCAACAGTATTATAATTCACACTGATACGGTCCTTTCCATCATTCACTTTTTGAGGAGATCCCAATATAGAAACAACTTCTTCATATGTCATACCCTCTGTTATGCGGTCAAAATCACTGCAATTTGTAAGAGTACTCGGCTTCGGATCAACGGTAATAAGCGTATTAAATGCGGTATCAAAAATAAGACTGCTTTCACGGCTTAAACTTATTAAGATCCCCGAATCACGATTTCCTACTTCGTTATGGATATTATACCTCGCTATTTGAAAAACATCATCCTTATATTTTACAAAATCCGATATCCAAACAATACCGCTACATTCCTGAAAGCTTATGACGATATACGTATATTGATGTTCAGGAACGAGCGGAGAAAGATGAAAAAGCTTTCCACGCATAACGTTTTCATCAAAATTATTCGATGGATCGTTTTTTTGCTCTGAAATTATAGTAGAAATAACGTCCGAAATAAAATCCCTATTATCTTCATTATTTTCCCATGAATGTAAAAGCTGTCCCTCTTTCTTTAAATACAATCCAAACCCTTGTTTATATTCGTTGTTTGCTTTAAGAGAATTATTATGATCTTGATGTTCCGCTGATGTATATAGCTCAATACTCTTCACTGTCCAATCTCTAATAGGATCGGGAGCATCTTTATGACTGTATACATAGTGATACGCTTCCTCCGGATTACCAATGTAATTTAGATCAATTTCAGGTCGATATCTTGTTCCCAGCATAAATTGATCCATATCCGCATCGTCGATTTTGGCAAGCATTAATTCAAAGTCATAAAATATCGGTTTGATTTTACGCCTTACGTCATTTTGTGAGATGATTCCACCGTATTCCTCTGCAGTATAATAATACAAATGAGGATCTCTTACGGAGTAATTATCTAAAAAAGCATTCATAAATTCGTCGGAAAAGGTTTGTTTTACTTCCGGCACTTCAACACGGTAAGAAAAACACCCCGTCAAAGAAACGGTCAATAACAAAAAAGCTAAAGTTGCAATTAATACCTTTTTCATAACAAACCTCCTTAATATGAGAATTTTTCTATGTGTTTGCGGTTGTTTTTTCCTTTCTCCCGTGATTCATTATACCATGTTTAAGGTCAGATGTCAAGAAAAGCAAACGAAAAGCGAGGTTTGTGCAAAAAAACTCATCATATAAAATAATATTTATTTATTTTTTAAATTATCTGTTTACAAAGCGCCTTCTTTATGTTATAATAGTATAATAGGGTAGTTATCGGATTTTACCAATGCTTCCCAAAATATGAAAGGAGCGGAAAACAAATGCAGAATAAAAAATTTGATTTATTCAGCCGTCTCGAAGAGCTTCCTTCTCGTTTATACGTTGTACTTGCTATATTCATGCTGGCTATCCATACCGTACTTTGCACATTTACGGAGATAAGACCCGTTATAAGCGGTTTTATAGTTATTTTACTTTATATAGGTATCTCTCTGTGCATATATCTTATCGTACGCCGACGAATGCATCTGTACCGAATAGAAACAGACGCAAGTGAAGCTCAAAACAGCGGAGTTATCCATACCTTCAGAAACCGTCTGTCTATTCCCTATGCCGTTATCGATACGAAGGGACAGATAGTTACCTTGAACCTTGCGATGCGCAGATCCGTCGGATTTAAGGGTTCTGCTTTCCAGACAAATATCGCGGACGTATGCGGTATCAGCCTTGAGGACGTTGAGATTCTTGAAGCGGCAAAAGACGCGGAAACGCTTGAAAGCGATGAAGAAGCTCCCGCCATTTCGCGAATCGATGCCAAAGACCCCTCGAAGATATTTGCTTTTATAGGTGAAAGGAAATACCGTCCCGAATGTCACATGATACATTCAAAGGGCAAGGTATATCACATGGTAGTGCTTAACGACATTACCGAGCTTGATGCCATCACGACTCTGCATCACGACGAACATTCGGTCGTTGGATATATCGTGCTCGACAACCTTGAGGAAATAGCGCAGTACGTTAAGGTCAGCTATCAGGCAGAGGCTTTGCGTGTTGGTGATATCTTAAAGAATTGGGCAAATTCGGTCGGAGCGATAATACGGGAATACGACAAAAACAAGTACGTTCTCATTATGTCCAGAAAGGTTCTCGCCTCTTGTATAAAAAACAAATTCGAAATACTCGATACAGTTCGTGAGGTTCATATCGGCGAGGACAACATGCCCGTAACGGTATCCATGGGTATTGCTACCACAGGTGAAAATCTGGCGCAAAGAGAGCGAGATGCCCTTATTTGTCTTGACAACGCGCTCCAGCGCGGCGGCGACCAAGTAGTTTTAAAGCTTGAAACAGGTATACATTACTTTGGAGGACGCACCAAGACCCAGCAAAAGCGTACTCGCGGACACTCACGCATAATCGCGACGAGACTTTGCTCAATGATATCGAGTGCATCCAACGTTATAGTCATGGGTCACGCAAATCCCGACTTTGACTCGATAGGTGCTTGCGTTGGTATAGCTTCTCTTGCTCTCCATCTTGGAGTTGACGTCAAGATAGTTGCCGATACGGAATCGGAAAACTTCAAGGCATGCACGAACAGACTCCGCGAGCTTGCCGATTATAAAAACATCTTCGTTGACGGAGTCGTCGGACTTGGCGAGAGCTCGTTCGGAACTCTGCTTATAATCGTTGACGCGAACAACTACAAGATACTTGAAGCTCCCGAAATAGCCGCAAATTCGTTTAAGACGGTCATTATCGACCATCATATAAAAAAGAGCGATTTCGAGCAAGAGCCCAATCTCGTTTATATCGACCCGTCCGCATCTTCCTCTTGTGAACAGATAGCGGAGATACTCGAGCAGAGCTTACCCGCGGGTGTTCTTCGCACTGAAGAAGCCAACGTTATGATGGCTGGTATAATGGTCGACACCAACAACTTTACAAGAAGCGTGGGAACTCGTACCTTTGCGGCGGCACTTTACCTGCGTGATGCGGGTGCAAGTCCCGAATACGCGCGTACCTTCTTTGAAGAAGCATTCGAGGATTATACCTCCGAAGCACGATTTGGAACCGAAGCGCACATCTACCGCGATCAGATAGCTATAACCTCGACGGTCAGCAACGGCTCTGCGAACTCGCGAGTCGCTGCGGCAAAAGCGGCAGATAAGCTTTTGACAGTACGAAACGTAAACGCGGCATTTGCGCTTATGCTCATAGGCGATACCGTACATGTGTCCGCACGTTCAAACGGCTCGATAAACGTTCAGCTTATCCTTGAAAAGATAGGCGGCGGCGGTCACTTTGACGCGGCAGGCGCGGCTATAAGCGAAAGCACGCTTGAAACTGCCGAGGAGATGCTCAAAAAGGCTATTGACGAGCATTTTGAGGATATTTCAAAAGCAAAAAATTAAAAACGCAAGTAAATCAAGAAAGGAATAATCATAAAAATGAAAGTCATTTTAACTGCAGACGTAAAAGGTCAAGGCAAAAAAGATCAGGTAGTTGAAGTGTCCGACGGTTACGCAAGAAACTTCTTGTTCCCCAAGAAGCTTGCTGTTCCCGCTGATGCAAAAGCTCTTAATGAAGCAAAAAACAAAGAGGCTTCCAAACAATATAAGGTAGAAGTAGAAAAGCAAAATGCCTCCGATATCGCGAAAAAGCTTGAATCCATAAAGCTCACCTTCGTATACGCGGCAGGTCCGGATAAGCGCCTTTACGGCTCTGTGACCGCAAAGGATATTGCGGATAAACTTAAAAACGAGCATGGGATCGACATTGACAAGCGCAAGATATCCCTGCCCGTACCGATAAAATCCTTTGGCACTTTCCGTGCGGACGCAAAGCTTTACACGGGAATAGACGGAAAGATCTCGATCGAAGTAGTAGGTAAGGACGCCTGAAAAATTTTAATTCAAGGACGTATATCATGACTGACGAATTTGCAAGAAAGCTTCCCTTTTCAATGATAGCCGAGCAATCCTTGCTTGGCAGCATATTGATAGACCCTCAATCACTCAACGATGTGGTCGAAATAATAACAGCCGATGACTTTTATTTGACAGAGCATACTCAAATATTTACGGCTATGCGCGAGCTTTTCCTTGTAAACAAGGAAATAGACGTCGTAACTCTTATCGATACACTCGTAACAAAGGGAATATACGACAAATCCGGCGGAGAGGATTATATAAGAACGCTTTACCAAGCAGTTCCCAATTCCTTAAACGTAAAGGATTATGCAACAATAGTAAAACAAAAAAGTCTTTTGCGCAAGCTCATAGATGCCTGCTCCGATATATCAGAAAAGGCATATAGTGAGGAGGGAGATGCGGGACAGCTCGTCGATTTTGCCGAAAGTACTATCTTCGATATCGCTCAAGGACGCGATACGAAGAGCTTCAGACATATACGCGACGTTATCCGTAACGTTTACGAGAACCTTCATACGATGGCTACCGAGGGCGAGAGCGCGCAAGGTACTAAAACTGGATTTTCGGGAATCGACAATGTGCTTGCGGGCATGGGTAACTCCGACCTTATACTTGTCGGTGCTCGTCCCGGTATGGGTAAGACCTCGTTTGCGCTAAACATTGGTACGAACGTAGCTCTTCAAACAGGCAAAACTGTTTGTATGTTCTCTCTAGAAATGTCGGCAGAGCAGCTCGTTACCCGTGTGATCTCAAGTGAAGCTATGATAGACAGCTATGCGCTCCGTACAGGAAAGCTTGACCCTAAACAATGGGAAGATATAGCTACCGCTACGACGAGACTTTCGGGTTGTAATATTCTTATCGACGATACATCGGGTATAACGGTAACGGGAATGAAGGGTAAGCTCCGACGTATCAAAAACCTAGGACTTGTCGTTATCGACTACCTCCAGCTTATGCAGAGCGACCGCCGCAACGACGGAAACCGTGTGCAAGAAGTAGCTGACATCTCGAGAGCTCTTAAAATAATGGCGAAGGAATTAAACGTTCCTATTATTTGCTGCGCACAGCTCTCCCGTGGACCTGAAAGCCGTACTGACAAACGTCCTATGCTTTCCGACCTTCGTGACTCTGGAGCTATCGAGCAGGATGCGGATACCGTTATCTTCCTTTACCGTGACGAATATTACGTCACAGATAAAAACGACGAGGAAAGCAGTGTCGCTGAGGTCATAATCGCAAAGAACAGACACGGTTCTACGGGTACTGTAAAGGTCGGCTGGATAGGTCGTTATACGAAATTCCGATCTATCGCTACCGACGTTGGCGAGGGTTAATCATGGTTCATTCAAAGCTTCCAAAGAGCTTCAAACCGCCTCATATCCTGACAGGAGCAAAAAGAACAGATTCTATACTGCTCGGATTTTCGGGAGGTGCGGACTCGTCTGCACTGTTGCATATGCTTTCAATATATTCAAAGGAACTTGGCTTCAAGCTTTATGCCGCGCATATCAATCACGGTATCAGAGGAGCGGAAGCAGACCGTGACGAACGCTTTTGCATAGAAATGGCTGAAAAATACGGAATTGAGATATTCGTTTTAAAGACGGACGTTCCGCATATCGCAAAAGAAAGCGGAGAAAGTATAGAGACGGCGGCAAGAAAGGTTCGATACGCTTTTTTCGAGGAATTGATGAAAAATCACTCTATCCCTCTGCTTGCCACGGCGCATAATGCAAACGACGATCTTGAAACGGTGCTTTTCAATCTTTCGCGCGGAGCGGGTCTCGACGGTCTTTGCGGAATACCCGAAAGCCGTGAAATAAACGGTGGACATATAGTTCGTCCTATACTGAAAATGAGCCGTGAGGAAATACTTGAATATTGCGATAAAAATTCTCTTTCTTTTGTCACGGACAGCACAAATGCCGATACCGATTACACGCGCAACAAAATACGCGCACAGATAATTCCCTCTCTGCTGTCTGTAAACAATGCTGCCATAAAGAATGCCTCGCGCTCAAAGGAAAATCTTTGCGCAGACGCGCTTTATCTATGGCAGGAAGCCGATAAGTTTTTGATAAAAAACGCAAAAGACGGAAAGATATCATTAAAGGCTCTGCAAAAAGCTCCTTCTCCAATATTCAACCGCGCGCTAATGCGAGCGTACTCCGAGATAGCGAACGGCGTATCGTTAGATTCCGTTCATCTTGAAAGCATACGAAAGATAGTTATCAAGGGTGATGCTCATGCGTCGGTAGACCTGCCGAACTCAATAGAAGCGGTGATAGAGGACGGATTGCTTTTCAGAAAAAAAGCCAAAAATCTTCAAATAGAGCCATATGACATTGAGATCTCACACGGAAATAATCATATTTCACAGACAAATTGTGAAATAATCATAGGAAATTCACAAATAAAGATAAATGTTTACAAAAAGTCAATACTATTGTATATTGATTTTGATAAAATAAAAGGCGTGTTGAGGGTACGCAATCGCCTTGCGGGAGACCGCATACTTGAAAACGGTATGCACAAAAGCTTAAAAAAGCTTGCGTGCGACCGCAAAGTACCGCTTGAGCTGCGCTCAAGAATACCCGTTATTTACGATGACGAGGGCATAGTTGCTCTTCCCTTCGTTGCCGTACGCGACGGAGTAAAAACAAATGAAAGCAACAAAAATGCTATTCCTTTGCAATTCTATTTATACTAACGCTTCGAATCCAACGGAGGAATTTGATGAAAAAAGGTAATTTCAAAATTATAATCTTCTATATTGTTCTTATCGGCATTATCATAGTGTCTTTGTCGTTTATGTTCAATAATCAGGCGTCTGAACCCTTGAAGTACAGTCAGGTGCTTGAATACTTTGAGGATGACAGAGTTAAGAGCTTTACTATCGACGAGGACAATAATCTTATCATGAGCGTATATGAGCTTGACGCAGAAGGAAAGCTCAATTACGACGAAAACGGCAAATGCACCAACACCGTTAAGGAGGGCGTCGTTTACCGTTTACAGAGTCTCGGTCTTTTCGTCGAGGATTGCAGTAAATACTATAACGGAGGAGTTTCGGCAGAGGAATACAAAAACCTCGAGTCCTTTGATATTCAGCCCGAAACCGTTTATCCTTGGTGGGTAAGCTTCCTTCCCTATATCATAGTTATAGTTATAATAATAGTTCTTTACGTTATCGTAATGAAATCCGCGGCAGGTGGCGGAGGAGCGGGCGGAAAGCTCAACTCCTTCGGTAAGGCGCGCGTAAAAACGCCCGGAGCCGACAAGGACAGGGTTTTCTTTACCGACGTTGCGGGTGCTGACGAGGAAAAGGCAGAGCTTGAAGAAGTGGTCGAATTTTTGAAAGATCCTTCGAAATTCTCAAAGCTCGGCGCAAAGATACCTCACGGTGTTCTTTTGATGGGCCCTCCCGGTACGGGTAAGACCTTGCTCGCAAAGGCAGTTGCGGGAGAAGCGGGTGTTCCCTTCTACTCCATCTCGGGTTCGGATTTCGTTGATATGTACGTCGGTGTCGGTGCGTCTCGTGTAAGAGACCTCTTTGAGACCGCGAGAAAATCTCCCGCGTCTATCGTATTTATAGACGAGATAGACGCAGTCGGACGTCACAGAGGCGCAGGTCTCGGCGGCGGACACGACGAGCGTGAGCAGACACTCAACCAGCTTCTCGTTGAAATGGACGGATTTGGCTCTCACGAGGGTATCATCGTTATCGCGGCAACAAACCGCCCCGATATCCTTGACCCCGCACTTCTCCGCCCAGGTCGTTTTGACCGTCAGATAACCGTAAATTATCCCGATATCAAGGGGCGCGAGGAGATACTCAAGGTCCACTCAAAGAAAAAGCCTCTTGAAGAGACCGTTGACCTTGCAAAAGTTGCTAAAACGACTGCGGGATTTACGGGCGCAGACCTTGCAAACCTTCTTAACGAGGCGGCTCTTCTCGCGGCTCGCAGAGGAAAAGCTCTCATCGGAATGGACGATATTGACGATGCGTTTATCAAGGTCATCGCAGGACCTAAGAAAAAGTCCCGCGCCATGAAGGAGCGCGAAAAGAAGAACACCGCTTATCACGAAGCGGGTCACGCTATCATCGCTCACGTTCTTCCCCATATGGATCCCGTTCAGCAGATATCTATAATCCCCAGCGGAAACGCGCTTGGATATACGCTCAATCCTCCCGCAGAGGACAAATACAGCGTTTACAAGGAAGAACTTAAGGAAAAGATCACCATGCTTCTTGGCGGACGCGCCGCGGAGGAGATAATCTTCGGTGACATTTCTGGCGGTGCTTCGAACGATATCGAACGCGCTACAAAGACCGCAAAGAGTATGGTCACAAAGCTCGGTATGAGCGAAGTACTTGGACCTCGCGCATTTGGAAACGATCAGGGTGAGGTATTCCTCGGACGTGATTTCTCAAGCTCTCAGGATTATTCCGAAGAGATAGCGGCGAAGATCGACGCGGAAATTGGAAAGATCATCAATGAGGCTTACGACAGAGCGAAAACGATACTCACAGATAATATCGACAAGCTCCACTTTATCTCCGAGTTCCTTTTGAAGAACGAGATCATGGACGGCGAGCAATTTGCGGCGGCTATGGACGGCGAGCCTACAATGGAAGAGCTTGAAAACATGACCGAGGCTAAACGCCGCAAGAGCCGTGAGGAAAACGATCAGAAGCGTTTGCAGGAAGCTCGCGAGGCTAAAGCCAAGGAAGAAGAAGCGAAAAAGGAAGCTGTTGAAAATCTTCAAAACGAGCTTGCAAATAACGGCATTTTCATTGAAAAAGCAGAAATAAAACTCGATGACGATGCGCAAGACGCTCCCGAAACGGCAGAATCTTCCGAAAAAGAAGATTCGGACAACGATAAAAATTCGGATAATTAAGTAAAATTAAAGCACAGAATTCAAATGAGTTCTGTGCTTTTCTATATTTTGTTCAAAAATTCAAAAAATCTATTGAAAAACGCTTAAATATATGATATAATATGCTCGTCACACAAAATTTAATAAACAAGCTATGCGCAAGGACTCTCTGTTTTTTATAGGGGGTTTTATCTCCATGCTTATATGCTAATAATAAATTTGGAAAAAATACAAATTCCACTTGGCATATAAGTAAGAGTTTTCTCCGCGCTTGTTAAGTTTTGTGTGACAACAATCGGGGTTTGTGTTTTTCGGTGTGCAGACTTCGGTCGTGCACACTTTTTTGTTTTAGAAAGGAGAAACCGCAATGAAAAAACCATTTGTTCCCTCAGAGATTCAAGTTATTTTCCTTGATACTAAAGACATAATGACCTCTTCAAAAATTCCGATAGATGAAGAAGAAAACGATGGAGCATGGATGTAAAAAACAATAAAAATTAAAGAAAGGAAAACAGAGATATGC
>JAZNEM010000088.1:0-5093 GCA_045588595.1 Eubacteriales bacterium | reverse complement strand
GAAAGTAACCAAAGAAAAAGATTGAAATTAAATATAATAGAAAAAGGACACACCATTCGGCTACGACCGTTTGGTATGTCCTCTTTTTACTACCAGAGTTTCAACAGTTCTTTTTTCTTTTTCTCATATTCCTCTTGAGTTATAACTCCATTATCCAGCAATTTTTTATATTCAGCTAAAATTGCCGCTCTTTCCTTCATGTTATTAATCGTATAATTTTCTTTTGTAAATTCATTTTTGCATTTGGAAGTTTCACTTTTCGCTTCCCAAGATTGAAAATTCGAAGCTTCTTCCTTTGATAATTCATACTCAAGCTCTTTTTTTGCTTTTTTATATATAACATTATATGCTCCTGAAAAAGAAAAACAAACAACATAAAAAAAGCCAATGGTCGCTATGTCAGGAACACCGTTTCGGTTAAAATTAAAAATACAAAGTGCAATATATATAATACTCAAAAGCATAAACAAATCAAAAAAAATTTTAGCAACATTATATATGTTTTTTGCAATTTTTAAATCTGCCAACTTTTGTTTTAATTTCACTTCTCCCTTAAACAGCGGATTAATTGACGTGAAAAAGAACTCAACAACTAACATAATAATGACTAATATCACTCCCCATGTTGAAAAAGTTGAATAGAAGCTTTTAATTCCTGTCATTTCTTCCCACACATTTATCTTCGAAAATGACAACATCTGATTGATAAGATCAACACCTTCCTCGGAACTCATAATTTTAGCCGAAGCTTCAGTATTATCTAACAATAAATTAAAAGGAGATACACCTACTCTTACATAATAATCAGTATCTTCAAATTGCTCTTTCGTGCCTATTGTTGGCATAAAGAACGCCAACATGGCTGAAATAAGATATAATATTGCAAAAAAATATAAAAGCTTTTTTTCTTTTGACGATAAATATTTCATTTTACCTTTTCCTTTCTTAACTCAATCCAAATTTTCTATATATCTCTTGATTTAATTTCCTTATTGCAAAACCAACTATCAACATAACACCCAGAACACCTAAAAATCTAAAATTTAGCAACTCAAAGTCATATTCAAAAGATGATAATAATAATAAGTACGGTATACAAATTTGACCCATCACAGTATACATAACCCAGAGTCTAAAAGCAGAGGTAACGATAAGCGGATATCTGTATTTTATCACTTTTTTCTTGCCTTCTTTTATGTAATTAACATAAATATCTGTTCCCCCTTTAATAAACAGTCCCAGCAATGAGATTACTGCAATAATTCTTACTTCACCCCAAAAATCGTGATCCTTTACAAACGCAAGGTCTAAAGACTCTATTCTGCTTTTTTCTACTGGATAATAATGTATTTCATCCACCACCCCAATTATTTTTGGACTCTCCATTGTTAACAGCGTTGTTTCTACCGTCTCTATTTCCACAATACCGTCGTTTTCAAAATATTCCATAATTGATAGACTTGCCTTTCCCGATTTGTACTCCACTTCAATTATCGGCAAATACAAAAACGCTACCGCCAAAATGATATTCAAAATTGATATTATCCAAATTTTTGTTAGTAATTTATCACCTTTCATAATTTTTCCTCGCTTTTAATATTCCTTAACCATTATTGGTCATCATAAACATATTATAACACCAAACGGTGTTATTGTCAACACCATTTGGTACTAAAATTGTATAATAAACTTGTAAATATTTTTTAGGGAGAGTATACAATGTTTATTTATCCAAGGGTACGAGACTTGAGAGAAGACCATGACAAAACTCAACGTGAGATCGCTGAAATGCTCAATATGCAACTTACCGTATACCAACGCTACGAGCGCGGTGAACGTGAACTCCCTCTCTGGGCTGCCATTCGCCTTGCCGATTACTATAACGTCTCCCTCGATTATCTTGTCAGTAGGAAATGACCTCCTGTTTTTCTTTTGAAAAAGGAAAGCATTGCAGTGGGTATAAATATAACCGTTTAAAAAAATTTAATTTTATAATTTTAGGACAGTCGAGGACGCCTGTCCCTACAAGGTCTGGTAAAAATCGTTTATATATCCCTCGCCGTAAGGCAATGGATAAACACTCGATTTAATTTAACTCCGTAGGGACAGGCGTCCTCGACTGTCCGTTTTATTTTTTATTCAATTAACGTAATACGAAATGGCTACATATATAATCTTTTTAGCGAAGTTCTTTGGGGCTCGACCTTTTCTCGAAAGAAAGGGTCGAACGCATCCCCCGCGTCCTTAATAATCCTTTCGATTAAGCATAAGCTCGAAGAGCATACGGTGTTTTTTAGCGACTACGTGGAGGATAATACCGCACATAAAGAGGAGAGCGGCAACGATAAACATACCGATACAAGCGAAGAGCGTTGGAAATCGGTCGACGTAGCCCGTTTGGATATACTCAACAAGGACGGGCACGAAGAATCCACCGCCTATGAGAATACTTAAAAGTCCCCAAAGCGAGAAGAATTTAAGAGGCTGATACTCCGAGAAGAGACGGAATATCGTCATAAGCACCTTCATTCCGTCGCTGACGGTATTCAGCTTTGAAACGCTTCCTTCGGGGCGGTCGCGGTACTGAACAGGCACTTCTTCAAGCAAAAAATTCTTATCGAGCGCATGGATAGTCATTTCGGTCTCTATCTCAAAGCCCTTTGAAAGCACGGGGAAATTCTTAACGAATATCTTACTGAAGGCACGATATCCCGTCATGATATCCTTAACGTTGCTCTTGAATATCTTATTGATAAGGAAGCGAACGCTCTTATTTCCTACATTATGAAAAGGACGCTTATTCTCGGCAAAATAGGTAGACGACAAGCGGTCACCGATGACCATATCTACACCCTTATTAAGCACGAGGTCGCACATTTCTTTTGCGTTCTCCGCGGGATAGGTATCGTCTCCGTCTATCATAAGATAACAATCGGCATCGATATCTCGGAACATAGAGCGAATAACGTTACCTTTTCCCTGTCTATACTCATAACGAACGATAGCGCCCGCCGCTCTCGCGACTTCGTCCGTACCGTCCTTTGAGTTATTATCGTAAACGTAAATATCGGCTTCGGGCAATGCCTCACGGTAATCCTTGACAACCTTTTCGATAGTAAGAGCCTCATTATAGCAAGGTATCAAAACAGCTATCTTACCCATTTTGTCTCCTTTTTATAGTAAATATCAGTTCTTAAGCGAATGAATAGGCGCGGGGATACGTCCGCCTCTTGATATGAAATCCGCGCAGGAATACTCACTGAGCTTCATAATAGGCGCGTATCCGAGCAGACCGCCAAACTCGACCGAGTCGCCCGCCTTTTTACCATACGCGGGAATAACGCGGACAGCCGTAGTCTTTGTATTTGCAACACCGATAGATATCTCATCGGCGATTATTCCGCAGATCACCTCCGCAGGAGTATCTCCGGGGATCGCTATCATGTCAAGTCCGACCGAGCAAACCGCGGTCATAGCCTCAAGCTTTTCAAGTGAGAGCGCACCGACCTTTACCGCGTCTATCATGCCCGCGTCCTCGGATACGGGAATAAATGCGCCCGAAAGTCCGCCGACCTGTGAGGACGCCATTACACCGCCCTTCTTGACCGCATCGTTAAGGAGTGCCAAAGCAGCGGTCGTTCCGTGTCCGCCGCATTTCTCGATTCCCATACCCTCAAGTATATGAGCAACAGAGTCGCCAACAGCAGGCGTGGGCGCGAGCGAGAGATCAACGATACCGAAAGGCACACCAAGTCTCTTTGAAGCTTCCGTCGCAACGAGCTGACCCATACGGGTTATCTTGAATGCCGTCTTTTTGATTATCTCGGCAAGCTCGGTAAAGTCGCAAAGACCCGCTCTGCGAACGGCAGAGTTTACAACGCCCGGACCCGATACACCGACGTTTATGACCGTCTCCGCTTCACCTACACCGTGGAAAGCTCCCGCCATAAAGGGATTATCCTCAGGAACGTTTGCGAACACGACGAGCTTCGCGCAGCCGATAGATTCCTTATCTCTCGTAAGATATGCAGTTTCTTTTATTATCTTACCCATTTTGGCAACGGCATCCATGTTGATACCCGCCTTTGTAGACGCTACGTTTACAGACGAACAAACGAGATTAGTCTCGGAAAGAGCCTGCGGAAGTGACTCGATAAGGTTTGAGGCATTGTTGGTAAATCCTTTTTGAACGAGCGCACTGTATCCGCCTATAAAGTTGATACCGAGCGTGTTTGCCGCTCTGTCAAGTGTATGCGCTATCTTAACGTAATCATCGGGAGAATACTTGCCACCGACGAGCGAAATAGGAGTAACCGATACACGCTTGTTGATTATCGGGATGCCAAGCTCCTTTTCGATATCACAGCCCGTCGATACGAGCTTTTCGGCGCGTGTGGTTATCTTGTCGTAAATACGGTCACAGACAACATCCACGCTATCCGACGCGCAATCATAAAGGGATATACCCATAGTTATCGTTCGGATATCGAGATTCTCATCCTTGATCATATTTATAGTTTCGAGAATATCATGCATATTTATCATGGCTCTACCTCAAATTCTGTGCATGGAATTAAAGATATTTTCATGCATAGCGCGGATATCGAGTCCGTTCTCCTGACCAAGCTTCTGCATAGCATCTACCATATCCGTAAAAGGAACACTGATATCCTTTATGTCTACTACCATTATCATGGCAAAATACTCTTTAAGTACACTTTGAGATATCTCTACGATATTTGCGCCAAGTTCTGCACATTTGGTGCTCACCTTGGCAATAATACCCTTGCTATCGTGTCCAACGACCGTTATTACAGCTTTCATTTCATTAATATCCTTTCAAATTTTACATTGTATAATTCTGTATTTTATATTATAACAGATTTTCTTTTAAATTGCAATATTTTTAACAAAATACGTAGTATTCAATTTTGTAATACTTAAGTTCGAGATTTTCAAATTTTGATTTATCGGGGGGATGCGATGTCGCTTTTTGAAAAAAGCTCCGCAAAAACTTTCCTGAAAAGAATTTACTGTGTAGCCGTTATGGCTATGCAAAACCTTGTTTTAGAAAGTTTTTTGAGGGAGTTTGA
>JAZNEM010000087.1:0-8720 GCA_045588595.1 Eubacteriales bacterium | reverse complement strand
CAAGAAAGAGATTGATAGCTTAAAGGAACGCGACCAAACTCTTAACGTGATCTTCAAGAGAACTTACGAGGATATGGTATCGGGTAGAATTTCCGAGGCTCGCTTTGACCTTCTCTCTACGGAATACGAGCAAGAGCAAGTGAATGTCAAGCGTAGGATCATCGAACTTGAGGACCTGATTGAGAACGGAGAGGAACAGTTGAAGGACTTGAAGCGACTGCTTGCCAACGTTCGCAAGTACACCGATCCCGAAGAACTGACCGCAGAAATGCTTAATGATTTGGTTGATAAGATACTCGTCCACGCTCCCGATAAGAGCAGCGGACACAGAAAACAAAAAATCGAGATTTACTACAATGCTGTCGGCATCATTAACCTGCCCACCGCCAAAGAGGACGATTGCATCGTGCTTCACGGCAGAACCAAGGGCACAAAAGAAGCCGTATAAAACAGCAAGAGGTATTGTGACCAAAATCGGTCACAATACCTCCTACATACAAATACTTCCCTATGGGGCGGCAACTTCGGTTGGCGCACTTTTTGTATGCTGATGGGGAATATATGAGCAAGAATATTCAAAAAAGGATAATAGATGTTACCGTTGTAGAGCTTACGCCTGAAAAACCCGCTGTTTGTCTTGGAAACGGAGAGCAAGGCTTTGAGTGTTGTTGTGACGAATGTGACTACTATTTACTTTGTTATCTTGAATTTGATTCAAAAAACAATGAAAGAACTATTGCGTAGAATAAAGTTTTTATTTCATGATCGTGCAAAAAGGACGAAGAATTTTAACAATTCTTCGTCCTTTTTCTGTCGGTAGGCAACGTCCTTCATAGTACGCACCCTTTCCCAAACTCTTTTTGTTCAATTTATAGCAACGTATCCGCATTCCTCGATAAGCCTTTGACCCTCGTCGGACAATATCCAATCAATAAGTATCTGAATATTCGGATTTTTATTATCGGCGCGGTAAATTGCGTAAAACGGAGCAACTACGGGATACGCTCGGTTTCTTATATTCTCCGCGCTTGGATAGACACCGTTAAGAGAGAGCATTTTTACACTGTCGTTTCCGACCATGCCGTCCATATAATATCTGAACGAAAATCCTATCGAGCCGCCCGTAAAGGCAAGCGGAGACTTTCTCGCTATTTTGCGCTCACCCATAAAGGCTTCCATCATAGTCTGGCTTCCGCTTCCCTCAAGTCTGCTTACGGGATTTATCACGCGGTTCGCTCCGCCGACCTCTTTCCAATTCGTATATTCTCCCGAATATATTCCTCTTACCTGCTCAACGCTAAGGTCATCTATAGGGTTATTTCCGTTTACAAAAAACACGAAAGCTTCAAGTCCTACGGGAACGTAAACAAGCTCTGCTCCTTGATCCGCTGCATATTGCTTTTGATCGGCAGACGGGGCGGCACAAAACAGTATATCGGTCTCTCCGTCTACGATAGCCTTGTAGCCTCTGACGGTGTTTTTATATTGCATCTTACTGTCGGAAGCAAAATTTTCTCCGTAATAGTTATCGTCAGAAAAAACGCCTCCCTCATAAGTAACGCTTCCCTTGGGATAGACCGAATCTATTATCGAAGCGTAAACGGGAACGAGTGCCGCAGCGCCGTCAAGCACGGGCAAATTATCCGAAAGCTTCAATGAGGACTCTATTTTTGCAAGCTGTGAGCCCTCCGTATGCGGCAGATATAGGCTGACGTCTATCATTTTTGCCTGTGTAGCACCGCTGAAATTGTTCGACAGTCTGCGCGTAAGAATGAAATACATTCCTACGTTAAATCCAAAGAACATGGAGATAACAAGTATTATGCAAACTATTTGCTTTATAACAACACGCGTTTTCGCACTCATTTTACCACAGCTCCTTTGAAATAAAATAGATTATTGAGCTATGCTGATATGCATACACCGCGTATATCAAATGCGCGAGCGTAAGCGCAAGGCATACGCCAATTACGCTTAACAGAATTATCATAAACGTTTTGGTTTTCATATAAGCTCCTCCCTCACATAAAGGTCAACACTGCTGAAATAAGAAATATTATAGCAACAATAACCGCAACAAAAGACGCCAATACGCAAGAGGAAATTATCAAACATTTTTTTATTATACGCATCTTATTCTGTGACACGCTATCAGGATTCTTCTTATTTTTACTTTTAGCAACGCAAAGCAGAACAAGACTTGACACAAAACATACGACCGTTAAAATAGGCGGCAAGAAAAACACGCCAAAAAATATCAACTCATTCATATGTGTTCTCCTTTTTCGTTATTGTTATTTTTTACATAAACGAGACTGCACCTGAAAATATAATTATGATCGTAACGATCGCCGCAACAAAAAATCCGAATATTATCGAAGAAATGATAAGACAAATTTTTCTCACATACATTCTATTAGGAGCAATGCTATTGGGTATCTTCTTGTTTTGGGCTTTTCCTGAGATAAACCTAATAAGACTTACTATGAAAAAGCTAATAGCTGAAACAGGAGCGCAGAAAAACAATAAAAACAACAATATCAATAAAATAAAACCCATAATCTATCTCCTTTTCTGTTTATGTAATTTTATTATAACATAATTTATAAAGCTTTTCAATAGTCGTTTTGCACAAAAGCGTACCGCCTCCTTTGGAAGCGGTACGCTTTTGTTTTTACTTGTTTAACGCTTAACGGTCTCTTATCGCGTCGATAGGCTTGCGTCTTGCTATGTTGTAAACGGGCAGGAAGCTCGATACAAGCGCAACAACTACGCTTACCAAAAGCATTATCAATGCTTGACGCGGTCCAAGTGTCAGAAGAGTTATATTTATGCCATAGCCATGCATCAACTGATTTACAAAGATAACAGCCGCGATAAGCGCTATAAATGATAGCACGAAATTGATAAGCGCGATAATAAGCGCTTCGCTGAAGAATATCTTAAACACGTCGGAGGAACGTGCGCCTACAGCACGGAGCACTCCTATCTCACGCTTTTTGTAGGAGATAGAGGTAGCGATAAAGTTCATAAGTAAGAGAGCCGAGAACACGGCAAATCCGATACCTACATAAAGAAATACCTTTGCTCCTACCTCAATAAAGTCGTTAAAGTTTCCGAGAGTCATCATAACCGCGTTTTGCAGTGAGAACTGATAATCACTTTCGGTGTCAAAAGACATTTGAACAAGCTTCATGATAACGTCGTGATCATCCGTCATAGGAGCAACGGCAAACGACCAAATACCGCTTACGTGCTCTGCTTCGACCTCCTCGTACGATACAAATCCGTGTTTATCGCATTCTGCCTTATACCATGCCTTATAATCAGCAAGAACGGTATCACTTATAATAACGCTTGCTTGATTGGATTCGTAATAACCGACTATATTAAAGTCATAATCCTTTACAACTTTTGTCGTTTCGGTCTCATGATCGTTCGTATAAGCACTGAAATTCAATTTCGCAAGCTTTTCGAGCAAGGAATCTTTTGCGATAGAATTGAATTTATCGATCGCTTTTTCATTTATTTGAGTGCCCGACTCAAATCCGAACTGATTTTTTCTATATCCAAACTCTTCCATAGAAAGATATTGATCGGCATAGAAATTCTTCAGTATATCTTTTTTCCACTCGGTATTTTCTTTATTCTCCGTATCATTCCACTGCTTTTCGTCGATATATCCGCTCTTAAGCATAAGCTTAATATAGCTATCGTTCTGCCAGAGTCCGCCCGTAATAACAGCATCATATGCAGCAAGATATCTGTATATCTCTTCGTATTGATAAGAAGAAACGCTAATAATGTTGTTTTCCTCACTCAACTTTCTTAAATATTGCTCAAAGCGATGTGCATCAATATTTGAAATATCCTCTTCAATACCCATAGCTTTTGCTATTATTGAGGCAAAATCCTTATGCAATTCATGATAGTCAACATTTTTAGCCGCGATTGCTTCAAATATTCTATCATAGTAAGAAAGTTCTTTATTTGTACTGTTCCAAATGCTCTCTCCGTAAAGCTCGATAGCTTTATCCTCTATCAAGGAAGTGTCTACCTCAATTTCGAAATCGCCTCTTCCGATGCTATCGAATATGTGTGCGGGAACGACTATCTCATTCGCTCCAAGCTTTTCACGAGCGACTCCGTCTATCCAATTGACCTTAAGTCTGGGGAGCGCAGAACTTCCCGCTACTGTGCTATACTGCGACATATAGTTCATGCTTTGTGCGAACTTATCCATCTTTTCAGAGGACTCGGATTCGGGATCTGAAACAGCGATATAATAGCTTCCCATAGGTCCGTACATATGAGTAGCAATATCGTCAAGAGAACCATATGACATAGATGAAAGCGAAAAAATATCGTCAATACAAGCGATTCCAAGCGCATGGAAGCCATAGTTCAGCTCGCTTTCAAGCTCACTTTGAAGAACCATATCCGCAAGGTCGCTTCCGCTATTATTACCGTTTTCTCTTTGATCGGGCATAAATCTTGCGTAACGGTCGTAGTCAAATTGAGTATCAACTACGCCTACGATAACGAAAGAATATCCCTCGGAGTTCATAAAATTAAAGTTTCCGTCGGAAATGGTTAGATGCTTTCCTATTATCGAGTTAGCATTTCCCTCGTTCATGGTGAGCGAGTTTGCCGCAACACTCTCATCATAATTTTGGTTTTTAAAGCCGTACTGATTAAACTGACGGTACATAAACTCGGTAATAGCTATCTCTCCCGCCTTATTTGGCAATCTTCCCGTTACGTTAAGTCCTGCCGACGAGATAGATTCCTCGCTCATATTTACAAGTCCCGTAAGTCTTGCGGTATACATCGTATTATTATCATAGTTCTGAAGAAGCGGTGCTATCGAAAAACCCTGTCTGGAATACGTATTACCGCCCGTATATACGGGAACAAAATCAAGTCCCGTTTCCTTACGGAGATACTCGATATCCTCATCGTTCATGGAATGGATATTGTAGAAAGAATGATCTTCGCCGTCGCTGTATGTCATAACGGTCTTTACGCCAAGCTGAACAGATGCGTTTTTGATATTTGAATCAGCAATAGATTCAGCCGCGGCAGTGACCTTATTATAAGCCGCCAAGGTATCAGCAAAACCGAACATAGTAAACGCTATAAGCGAGAGCAAAATCGTCATAACAAGGCGGAATTTCTTGTGTTTAAGACCGCTTGAGCCCATCTTCAGCGCATTCTTCATAGGGAGACGCGAGTGGATAAATTTAGTATTGCTCTTGTCGTAGTCCTTTGTTTTTACGTCCTTTTCAGGTTTAGTTCCCTCAAAAACAGACGTGTTTCCGTTCTCTCCTATTCCCGCGGCGCTTCTAAGCTCATTGTTAACCTTTCCGTCGCTCGAAAGAAGTATATCTCCGCCTTTGTTGTTCGCAAGATATGTATTTATCATATCAAGGTCAGCGGAAGTCAGACGATAGCCTCCTTTTATACGAAGGATATTGTCCGTGACTTTTTCAAGTCCATCGGAAAGATGTTCACTCTGTCTTTCGTGCTTGGTTACGTCGGAGATTATCTTTCCGTCCGAAAGCTCGATTATACGGTCTGCGTATTTTTCCGCAAAATCTCTGTCATGAGAGACGATAAGCACGAGCTTCTCCTTTGAGAGAGCCTTAAGTGCATCAAATATCTGTTTACCCGTATTTGAGTCAAGCGCACCCGTAGGTTCGTCCGCCATGATTATCTGCGGTTCTTTAACAAGGGCGCGGGCAATAGCAACTCTCTGCTTCTGTCCGCCCGAAAGCTCATTCGGCTTACGCTTTGCATACGAAAGCAGGTCTACCTTTGAGAGTATCTCGTTTATCTTTTCGTCGGTAGCCTTTTTGCCTTGGAGCTCAAGCGCAAGTCCTATGTTTGCGCCGACCGAAAAATCGTCGAGAATATTGTATTCCTGAAAGATAAATCCTATAAAGGTATTTCTGTAAGCATCAAAATCCGAGCCCGCAAAATCCTTTGAGGATTTGCCCATTATGACAAATTCTCCGCTGTCATATCCGTCAAGTCCGCCCATTACGTTAAGTAACGTTGACTTACCGCTTCCCGATTTACCGAGAATAAACACCATTCCCGATTCTGAGAAGGTTATGTTTATATTATCGAGAGCCTTTACGGATTCTCCTTTTTTTGAATGATAGGTTTTTGATAGATTTCTTATTTCAAGCATATCAAGAGCCTCCTTTTTTTATATATTGATTATACAATATTTTTTCCGATTTTGCAACAGTTTTATATAAACTTAATTTTTGATTTTTGATAAGCAATTCTCTCTTCACCGTTATCAAGGTATATCTTACCGCAAAGCGAAAAGCCGTTCTTTGCGAGTGCCTTCTGCATTGGAATATTGTCCTTATGCGTGTCTATTTTCAGATTTTGGGAAGCGTTATAGCAGTAATCAAAGCAAAAAGCAGAAACACCTCTTCCCTGCTTTGCGACAGCTACACGGTGAATGACCGCATATTCGTTATCATTGAGCCATGCGCCATCGTATATCTTTTCATATGTAGGGTCGTTCTCCTTGGCAAAATAAAACACGCCGGCAATTTCTTCTCCGTCCACACAAACGTACAGATTGCCTCTTTCTATATCGCTCTTTATAAGACTATCCGAGGGATAACCTCCCCTCCATTGCTCCGCGTTTCCGTTCTCGCTCATAAATGCGCGCGCTGATTCGTATATATCGCGTATTTCGAAAAATTCTTTTATATCTGCTTTGCGAATATTCATACTATTCTCCTTTGATCTTCGGTTATATAGATTTTACCTTATTTTTTTGCCCGTGTAAATACTTTTTTTTAAATTCTGCTGACAAAACGGCAAAAAATATTGAAAGCCGAAAATTTTTATGTTATACTATTGTAAGAAAATCTATTCGGAGGTTTTTTATGAAAATAGTTATACTTGACGCGGCAACGCTTGGAGACGACCTCTCATTTGACGGACTTCTTGCTCTTGGTGAGCTTACCGTATATCAAACGACCGCGCAAGAGGACGTTGCGGAACGCATAAAAGATTGTGACGTCGTTATATTGAACAAATTAAATCTTAATTTTGATATACTTTCAAGCGCAAAAAATCTGAAGCTTATCTGCGAAACTGCTACGGGATACGATAACATAGACCTCCGCGCCGCAAGAAAGCTCGGCATTGCCGTTTGCAACGTTCCGGGATATTCAACCGCATCGGTCGTTCAGGTAACACTTGCTATGGCGCTCTCTCTTGCCACAAATCTGCCCGATTTCGAAAAAAACGTTTCGTCCGGCACATACTCCTCAGGTAACTGCGCAAATAAGCTCACGCCCGTTTTTCATGAGCTTGCGGGCAAAACGTGGGGTGTAGTCGGATACGGCAACATCGGAAAAGGCGTTGCCGACGTCGCTCGCGCGCTTGGTTGCAAGATACTCGTCTGCCGAAATCACACCGACGGTTCAGAAGAATGTGTCGATATCGATACTCTTTGCAAAAATTCCGATATAATAAGTATTCACACGCCCTTGAGCGACGCGACCCGCGGTCTTATAAACGCGAAGCGTATCGCATCTATGAAGCAAGGCGTTATCATTATAAACGTAGCAAGAGGCGCGGTCACCGACGAAAAGTCTATCACGGACGCTATTCTTAACGGCAAGATCGGTGGCTTCGGCTGTGACGTATATAGCGTAGAGCCTTTCAAAAAAGAACACCCATTCTACTCACTTCTCGGTAATCCGCGCGTTTGTCTCACGCCTCACATGGCATGGGGTTCTTACGAATCGCGTGTGCGTTGCCTTGACACAGTAACAAACAATATCCGCGCGTTTTACGCAGGCGAAACGCAAAACCGAGTAGATTAAGGACGATTGAACGCGAATGACGCAGAGGGTGAAACCTTTCTTAAAAGAAAGTGTTCCACACCTCCAAAGAACTTCTAAAAAGTAACACATATAATTAAAGTGGTTGCATCGGTCAGCCCTCTTTGTATATCAAACAACGATCTTACCTCTGTACGATCCGATACCTCCGATATCATGAACCTCCCGATATCCCTTTCCCCTCAGATAAGCCACCGCACGCGCGCTTCGTCCTCCGCTGAGGCAATGGACGTACAGAGGGGCGTTTTTATCCTTTATAACCGAATCCACCTTGTCGATCTCGTCCAGCGGAAGATTTCGGCTTCCCTCAATATGTCCGCTTGCGTATTCCTCTCTCGTTCTGACGTCGAGAAGAATTGCGTTCTTACTTTCACGGAAGTTTCGGACTCCCTCGTTAATATCCTTGCGTGCGAATATATTAAAAATACTCATTTTGTATCCTCCTTGTGCTTTGATTATGGCTTTATTTTAACATGAAAGCATAGCTTATTCCGTGACTTTGGTCACAACTCTTATTCGTATTGATAAAATTCCCAAAATATGCTATAATAAATGTGGTTGATAACCGCACTGCTATATATCGTCCTGTAGGGACAGGCCTCCCGGACTGTCCGAAATATCCCTTTTGATATGTAAGAAAAGGACAGTCGAGGACGCCTGTCCCTACAAAATGGGATGATCGAACATATCTAACATTCTTTGAGTGACAAAAGTCACAGCGGACACGAAAAAGGTATGGTAAAATATACTCACAGAAAGAAAAACGGAGGTAAGCTTATGAAGACCTTGATCATAGGAGGCGTGGCAGGCGGTGCGTCCTGCGCGGCAAGACTCAGGAGG
>JAZNEM010000086.1:0-11705 GCA_045588595.1 Eubacteriales bacterium | reverse complement strand
GCAACGCTGAGAACGTCAAGCGGACCGTCTCTTAAAAAATCTAAAAATCCTAACATTTTGCCTCCCCTTTCTTACAGCTCTTCGATACTGCGCACAGTTTTTATCTTTGCGATAGACGTCATAACGATAGTATGCGGCTTCTTTTTCGGAAGCTGCAATGAAAAGATAGCACTCGGATAAGGTCTTTCAAATCCCTTTGCCTTACTCAATTCAACGTCAAATATTCTGATATCATGTTCACGTATCGTTGCTACTATTTGCGTTATGTCGTCCACGCTCTCGTACTCTACACAGATATTTATATTGCGTGAACGCGCAAGTATGAGTGCCTCAAGCTTTGAGAAAACGACTATCGTTGTAATAATAAGCAAGCAAGCTATAACCGCGGCAACGTAAAATCCCGCGCCTATTGCGAGTCCCATACACGCGGAAGCCCAAAGACCTGCCGCGGTGGTCATTCCTTTTACCTGTTGGCGACCCGTAACTATTATCGTACCCGCGCCAAGAAAACCTATTCCGTTTATTACCTGTGCTCCAAAGCGCGAAACATCGGTCGTAACGCCCTCGAGCTGCCATACGTTATCTATCATATTCGAAAGATACGTACCGAGAACCATAGTCAGAGCCGCTCCCATGCACACGAGCATATATGTACGAAATCCCGCGGGACGATTTTTTCTTCCTCGCTCAATTCCGATAATTCCGCCGCACAGAGAAGCTATCAAAAGCCGAAGCAGCATATCCCAAAAAGGAAAACCGTTCATTTCAAAACTCCTTTTATAAAATAAAAAGCAAAAATAAGATGCGATATTAAACAATTATACCGCATCTTAAGGATTTTTTCAATAGTTTTTTGACTTTTTGTGCATTTCGTCAGTTTTTATGGCATTTTAACCACCGAGTATCACCTCAAAGGTCAATTTTTGACCGTCTCTGTAAACAGTTACGTCAATTTTATCGTTTGGAGCATACCTGTTTATCACATCGGACAGTTTTTTCGCACTCGTAACTTCAGTATCTCCAACGTGAGTAATAATGTCTCCAAGCTTCAATTTTCTAGCACAATCAAATTCATTCGATGCGAATTTTTCTATTCTTACACCTCTCAAACCATTGCTGTCAAAAGCATTTCCGACAATTCCGAGTTTTGCGGCACGCACACTTATAGAAGATATAAGTGCCTCGTCTATCTCCTGACCGAACATCATTCGATTCAAAATGCCAAGTGCCTCGTTCACGGGAATAGCAAATCCAACGCCCGAAAAATTTTGACCAAGCTTCATAGTCACAATGCCTATAACCTTGCCCTCCGAATCAAACAAAGGACACCCCGAGTTGCCCGGATTCACAGGTGCGTCGGTCTGTATCAAGGTCATTTTCTTTTGAAGCGTTCCATCAGTACCGTAAACCTTTACTACTCTGTTTGGAAACGATATCTCACCCGAACAAACACTCCCCGCAAAATCAAGTGACGCTGGCGTTCCGATAGCGACTACTCGCTCCCCCGCAACGAGCTCCGATGAATCTCCCATCTTGACAGAGCGAAGCTCTTTTGCGTCTATTTTTAAAAGTGCGAGATCGGTAAATTCATTGCACGCGATAACCTGTGCAGAGTATTTCTCACCGTCATAAAGTATCACCGATATATGCTCCCCTCCGCGTATCACATGCTCTGCGGTAGCTATATATCCGTCCTCGGATATGATAAACCCCGAGCCGATACCCGAGCTTTGCACGCCCTCGGCAACGATAGAAACGACAGACTCTGAACATGATGCATATATTTCGGCAGTACTAAGTCCACCGTCATAAACCTCGCGAACGTAAATAAATTTTTTCGTTTCATCTTCCATCTCCTCGTTTTTAAAAGCGGGAACTTCTTCCGTTTGTGTGGGAGTCGATATCATAGCGGTTATCATAACAGCAAAGGCTATCACCACGCACGCAGACGTTACCGTATAGCCAAGATATATTTTCGGCCGCTTCTTCCTTTTCTTCTTTTTCTTCTCTTTACCTCCGCTTTCAAATTCGGCATTAGAATTGCCGAACACTATCTGTGACTTGTTACTCGGAACTATATCTCTTCCCTTTTGCTCTTCTTTTTCATTCTCATTTATATCCATAACAAACCTCGTAAAAAAACTCCTTTGCATATGCAAAGGAGTCAAAGTATAGGTATATTAAGTTTGTCACAAAATAATGAAATTTATTCGCAGGACAACGTAAAATGGAAGCAACAATCTTCGCCGAAATCACTTTCGACCCATATCTTTTCTTCATGAGCTTCAATTATTGTTTTTGATATAAACAATCCAAGTCCAACTCCGCTTTTGTTAAGTCCGCGGCTCTTGTCGCTCTTGTAAAATCGCTCGAACACGTAAGGGATATCAGCATCCGCTATGCCTTGTCCCTCATTATATACGGATACAAGAACCTTTCTTCCCTTAAGTTTTTCCACGCTCAAGCTTAAAATTCCGCCCTTGCGCGCAAATTTTACAGCGTTATCGCAAAGATTATAAAGTATCTGATATATCGCATCGCGGTCAGCAACTACTGTCATGCGGTCATCATCGCAATTGAATTCGACCTCAAGTCCTTTGTCGTTTATCTTTTGCTCAAATGATATAAGTATCTCTCGCGCGACCTCGCAAATATCAAACGGAGCCATTGTGAATTTACGCTCACCTGCCTGAATACGTGATAGGTCAAGCAAGGACGCAACAAGCCGCGACAGTCTCTTTATCTCCGTAGATACTATCTGCAAATAATATTCGTGCTTTTCGGGAGGAATAACTCCATCGAGTATTCCATCGACAAATCCCGATATTGATGTCATAGGGGAGCGAAGATCGTGCGAAACGTTCGACATAAACGTGTTGCGCATGGTATCGTAATTGTCGAGCGACTCCGCCATATTATTAAACGCTACGGCAAGCTCTGATACCTCGTCGTTTCCCCTTACAGGCACGCGTACATCGAATTTTCCCGACGCGAACTTTTTAGCCGCATGGCTTATATCTTTAAGAGGAGAGATGACTCGGTCACTAATAAAGTAAACGGCAATAAGCGCCGCAAGCAACACCCAGAGTATCGAAACAACAACTGCTTTTATGATGACCTCAAGCAACCGTGTAAGCATCATAGATGACGCACAGACAAAAACCGTACCGCATACCGAATTATAACTGTTATAAACGGGGACGGCGTAGACTGCCTGCGTTTGAGAGAATATCGAATAATTGTTAGCTTTTTCAAATATCACGCTTCCGTTATTCACCTCGTCCATAAGAGGCTTCGGAATAGTAAAACCCTCGGATATCTCGGCTCGGTCACGCCCCGCCTCAAGCAGTATCCGTCCTCCGTTATCGGTAATAAGCACGGTAACGTCATCGGAGTTGGACGATACCACAGAAAGCATCGCGCGGATATCCTCTGCTTCATTAGTGACAAGCTTATCAAGCTCGGGAGCATCGTCGCCCTCAAGTTTTCCCTCAAGGAAGATAGCGGAGGATCTCGCGGCGGTCTCCATTATATCGGTCTTTGCCTGTTCGGAATAGCTTGCGATTATAGACGCGATAACGACTATAATAACGGTAAAGCTCAAAAGAATTATAAACATGAACGCGGAAATATATTTCGCAAAAACACTCTTGAACACGACGCTCCTCCTTTCCTTTTACTTATTCACTCTTACTTATTACTTTAAAAAATAGGCTGTCAAAGACAGCCTATTTTTTATTTTAACCCAAAAGCTCGAACTTATAGCCTACGCCCCAGACTGTCTTGAGCGTCCATTTATCAGATACGCCCTCAAGCTTTTCGCGAAGACGCTTTACGTGAACGTCTACCGTACGGGAATCTCCAAGATATTCAAAGCCCCATACCTTATCCAAAAGCTGATCTCTCGTAAACACGATATTGTAGTTAGACGCGAGGAAATAGAGAAGCTCCAACTCCTTTGGCGGAACGTCAACGGGCTTTCCTTTGAGCTTAAGCTCGTACTTCTGATGGCTTATCTCGATATTATCGAATTTGATGACCTCTTCGTCATTCTGATTGGTATGGGTCTGATAACGGCGAAGCACAGTCTTTACACGCGCGCTGAGCTCTTTCATATCAAAGGGCTTAACGACAAAATCGTCCGCGCCAAGCTCAAGACCGAGGACCTTATCAAAGACCTCGCCCTTTGCGGTGATCATAATGATAGGCTTTCCCGACATCTCGCGGATCTCGCGGCAAACCTGCCAACCGTCCTTTTTGGGAAGCATGATGTCAAGAAGAACAAGATCGGGCTCATATATCTTAAAATAATTAAGTCCTTCTACACCGTCGTTAGCGATCTTAACACCGTATCCCTCGTTTTCAAAATAAAGTTTAAGTAGCTCGCATATATTTGTGTCGTCATCAACGACAAGAATCTTTGTATCCAGCATTTAAGATCTACCTCCCATTCTTAAAAATTCCTTGCTTAATTGCGGACATTATCAACCATTATTTATTATAACATATATTTCCTCGATTTGTAAATAGCTTTTTTACTTTTTTTTGCGTTTTTCTTAAATTTCTGTTTTTCTTCACTTCTTTTTCACATAAACGCGCCCAAAATCGCAATATGCGGTCATAAAAACATCAATATTTTTGTCATTAATTCTTTTACTTAACATCTTTCTTGAATCACTTAAAAAATATTGACTAATTCATAAAAATGTGGTATACTAATATCGTCACATAAACCAAATAACAAAACTGGGTATCTCTTTTTCTATGGGGGGTTTATACCCTTTTTGTCTGTACTTATTGAATTTGGTAAAAACGCAAATTCCACTTAGTGCAGACAGGAAAAATATCTTGTTTTTGTTAAGGTTTGTGTGACAACAATCGGAGTTTGCGCTTTTCGGTGCGCAGCTTCGATAGCTGCGCACCTTTTTATTTCCGCAAAAAAGATACGTTGAATCAAAATACCGAAAAAATATTTTTACGGAGGTTTTTTCAATGAAAAAGATCGTAACATTATTTGTGCTTTTATGCATTTGTTTATCAAGCGTTGCCTGCCTTTCCTCTTGCTCGTCTAAATCGGAAGAACAAATAAACGTTGACGGCAACATATATAGGCTTAACGATGACGGTCAAACCTATACCTTCTCCTCAGTATCTTCCGAATACGCAGAAGAAACATTTACCGTACCTGCAAGCATTACGGAAAATAATTACAAGGTTACGGCTATTGGGTATCAAGCATTTACAGGAAATCAAAATATCAAAAAGGTTATTCTTCCCGAAAGCATCGTTACCGTAGGCGAGAGTGCTTTTTACGAGTGTACGTCACTAAAAGCGGTTCAATTTTCAGAAAACACGACGGAGATAGGTGGAAGAGCGTTTGCATACTGTTCCGCTCTTGAAAGCATACAACTGCCCGCAATAACTGTTATTAAATACTCTATGTTTGAAGGCTGTGAAAGCCTGACGGATATTCGTATCCCCGATACAGTAACGGCTATTGATGACTCTGCCTTTTTGGGATGTGAGAAACTTGAAAGCATTACCATTCCGAGTAGTGTTCAGACAATTGGCATAAATGCATTTGTAAAATGTAAGGCTCTTAAAAAAGTCAATTTGTCCGAGGGCTTACAAACGATATGCAACGATGCTTTTGGCAATTGTTACTCACTAAAAGAAATTACGATTCCCAATAGTGTTCAGAAAATAGCAAAAGGCGCTTGGGGAGATTCAGAATTAACTGACATTACGTACAAAGGAACAAAGGCGCGTTGGAGCGAAATCAACGAAGGCGGATTACCTGTTGTATTTGATTATACTGTTCATTGTTCTGACGGTAATATCGAAGGATAATTCGGAAACATAAAAACAGTTCTTTTATAAAAATGTTTGGCGGAAAAGCATTTTTATAAATTTATTAAAATAACAAGCGGCGAGTTTTTATAATTCGTCGCTTTTGTTGTTCAAACACAAAATCGCCAACAATTTTCTTCTATGTCTTGAAAAAACAAAATTGATATGGTATAATTATATATTGATAAACAATTTGGCGTAAAAACAGAGTATAAACAATAACGCCAAAGTTTGAAAGTCCTTGTAAATACAGAAAAATTAAAGGAGAATAGATAAAAATGAAACTTGGTATCGTAGGTCTTCCAAACGTTGGAAAAAGCACACTTTTTAACGCGCTGACAAACGCAGGCGCGGAGTCGGCAAACTACCCCTTCTGCACGATCGAGCCAAACGTTGGCGTTGTTGCAGTTCCCGACAGCCGTCTCGATTTTCTTGCGGATATGTACTCACCCGAAAAATACACTCCCGCAGTTATTGAGTTCGTTGATATCGCGGGACTCGTTAAGGGCGCGTCCAAGGGCGAGGGACTCGGAAACAAATTCCTGTCTCACATTCGCGAGGTAGATGCTATCGTTCACGTTGTACGTTGCTTTGAAAACGAAAATATCATTCACGTTGACGGAAACATAAACTCTCTGCGCGACCTTGAAACTATAAATCTCGAGCTTATTTTCTCGGATATCGAAATGGTAGAGCGCCGTATCGACCGCACTAAAAAGGCTATGAAGGGCGACAAGACTCTCGCCTCCGAGCTTGAGGTGTTCGAGCGTCTGCACGCGGCACTTTCCGACGGAAAGTGCGCACGCGAGGTCGAGCTTGACGAGACCGAGCGCGGATATCTCTTTGACACGCCCTTGCTTACGATGAAGCCCGTTATCTACGTTGCGAACGTATCCGAGGACGAGGTAAGCGAAGAGCCTCTTAACAACCGCGAATATGCCGCTCTTAAAGAGCAGGCAGAACGCGAGCACGCGCAGATACTCCCCGTATGCGCTCAGCTTGAAGCCGAGATCGCAGAGCTTGAGGGTGAGGAAAAGCAGATGTTCCTTGAGGATCTCGGAATTGCCGAGAGCGGTCTTGACCGTCTTATCAAGGCAAGCTATTCTCTGCTCGGACTTATAAGCTACTTGACAGCTGGTCCTACCGAGGTCCGTGCTTGGACGATAGTCAAGGGCACGAAAGCTCCGGGGGCGGCAGGTAAGATACACAGTGACTTTGAGCGCGGATTCATTCGCGCGGAGGTCGTATCATTTGAAGATCTTGAGCGTCTGGGAAGCATGAACGCCGTTCGCGAAGCGGGACTCTACCGAAGCGAAGGCAAAGAATACGTCATGAAGGACGGAGATATCGTTCTTTTCAGATTTAACGTTTAATGGAGTTTCCTTTATGAGAATGAGAAAGAAAAAGCACGGAGCTGAACGCATCGAAGCCTGCTCCGAGCTATTGATAAAAGACACTTCCATACTCGCAGACGGCTTCGCCGCCGCATTTGGTGCGGAGCGTCCCGTTCATCTTGAGATAGGCTGTGGCAAGGGCGGATTTGCCTGTGCTATGGCAGAAAAGCTTTCGGACGTAAACTACGTGGCTATGGAACGAGTAGCCGACGTTTGCTGTGTCGCGCTTGAAAAGGCAAAGGCTATGTTGGAAAGCCGTCCGAATGACAATCTCCGCTTTATAATCGCAGACGCAAAAATACTTGCCGAGTGTGTAAAGCCCCACTCCGTTGACTGTATCTATTTGAATTTCAGCGACCCATGGCCAAAAGCGGGACACGCTAAACGCCGCTTGACATACCGTTCATTTCTTGAGATATACAGAAAGCTCTTGAAGGAGGACGGAATACTAAAATTCAAGACCGACAACGTAGGACTTTTCGATTTCAGTCTTGAGGAATTTGAGGCTTGCGGTCTTGAGATAGTTTGGCAAACACGCGATCTTCACAACTCCGAAAAAGCAGACGATAACGTAATGACCGAATACGAAAAGAACTTCTCCGAAAAGGGCTTTTCGATATGCTCGGCATGGGTAAGATTCAAGGAGAAAAACAATGATTAAAGATATTGTAAAGGCTTCAAGGACTCGCAGATCGTTCAGATCGAACGTTGAGATATCCCGCGAGGTACTTATAGACCTTGTGGACACGGCTCGCTTTTGCCCTGCCGCAAGAAATCTTCAGGTACTTAAATACCGCCTTGTGACCGACAAAAAGGAGCTTTCCGACCTGCTTGCGTTAACTTATTGGGCAGGCTCTCTCGGCATAAAGCTTCCGCCAGATGACCACGAGCCGTCGGCGTTTATCGTTATCTGCCATGACACCTCGATTGCTCCAACATCGAATCTTTACTCCATCGACGTCGGCATCAGCGCGCAGACAATACTGCTCGCCGCCGCGGAAATGAAGCTTGGAGGTTGTATGTTAGGCGCGTTCTCTGCCGATAAAGTAAAGGAAACACTTAAAATAGCGGATAATCTTGAACCTCAGCTAATTATCGCACTCGGACTTCCCGACGACACAATAGAGCTGGTGGAGGCTGTCGACGGAAAGGTTAAGTATTATCGAGATGAAAACAACGTTCACTATGTTCCAAAGCGTCCTCTTGACGAAATAATAATCTAATCAAAAAAGGAGGTCTTTATGACAGAACCCTCCGGTATTTTAATAATCAACAAGCACGCAGGTGCTACATCTCACGATATAGTGAACCGTATCCGCAGACTTTATAATACAAAGCGTGTCGGCCACACGGGAACGCTTGACCCCGATGCTACGGGAGTCCTTGTCGTACTTGTGGGCAGAGCCGCGAAGGCTGCCGAATATCTCGTTTCGGACACAAAAAAATACAGAGCGACTCTGCGCCTCGGTCTTACCACCGACACCGAGGACGCAAGCGGTGAGGTCTTGACAGTTTGCGAAAAGCTTCCAAGTGAAGAAGCAGTAAAAAACACTTGCAAAAACTTCGTCGGTAAGATAAAACAAACTCCGCCAATGTATAGCGCGCTGAAAAAGGACGGACAAAAGCTTTGCGATCTTGCAAGAAAAGGTATCATTGTTGAGAGAGAAGCACGCGATGTTACCGTGTTTGAACTTCTTTGCTCCCCTACCGATACCGTATCCGACTATATCCTTGACGTTTATTGCTCGTCGGGAACGTATATAAGAACTCTGTGTGCCGACATAGGTACGGCTCTCGGCTGCGGTGGTATAATGGCGACGCTTCAAAGAACTTATGCAGGTGGATTTTCAATTGAAAATTCTATTACTGTAAAAGAGCTTGAAGAAATGACGGAGCAAGAACGCTTCGCTCATCTATTGCCAACAGAAAGCTTATTTGAATCATTACCAAAGATACAGCTTTCTGACTTTTACGAAAGACTGTGCAGAAACGGTTGCGAAATATATCAAAAGAAGATAAATTTTGATTTATCTGTTGGTAAACGAGCTCGTATCGCTGACAAGAACGGCAATTTCTTTGCCCTTGGAGAAATAAGAGAATATGACGAAGGAAATGCGGTAAAGGCAATAAAATTTTTTGATATTAAATAAATAAAGAGCTATCGGAAAGGCTAAAAGTCTTTCCGATAGCTCTTTTATTCAAGATAGATATTGTAAACCTTTAAACTCTAAACATCATGTCGCCGTAGTTGGGCATAGGCCAATATTCAGAAGCTGTGATCTTTTCCATTTCATCAACAGACACACGCAACTCGTTCATTACGGGAATGACCTTGTCGCGATAAGCCTCGGCTTTCTCGATATTATCGGAAACAGCTGCAGCCTCAAATTCAACGCGCTTGAGCGTTTCAAGACTTGCATATGCACTCTCCACAAGAGAGGAAAGACGTCTGATAAGATCCTTTTCCATACCACAAGCAAGTTCGGGGAGAACTGCAAGTTTTGCAGACACAGTATCCGCAAGCTCTGCGATATACGCATTTACTGCGGGGAGAATATCTCGGCCTGCCATCTCTATCATGGTAAGTGCCTCAATATTTATTATCTTTGAGTAATTTTCAAAAAGGATATCCTCGCGAGAGTTTATCTCTGTCTCGCTCATAACTCCGTGGTCTGTAAAGAGCTTAACATTCTTTTCAAGGTTAAAGCATTTATATGCGTCTACCGAATTTTTAAGATTGAGAAGTCCTCGTTTTTCCGCTTCCTTTTCCCATTCAGCAGAATAGCCGTTTCCGTCAAAGAGTATTCTTCTGTGAGACTTAAAAGTGTCTCGGATAAGCTTTGCAAGAGCCTCGTCAAAATTATCTGCTGATTCAAGAATGTCCGCAAACTGCTTGAAGCTTTCAGCCACTGCCGTGTTAAGCACTACGTTTGGAAGCGCGATATTCTGAGATGATCCGAGCATACGGAACTCAAACTTATTACCCGTAAATGCAAGAGGCGAGGTACGGTTTCTGTCGGTCGTATCCTTTCTGAAGGTAGGCACGGAAGGAATACCTAAGTCCATGATTCCCGCCTTTGTGTGCTTCAAGGTCGTTTTCTTGACTATCGAGTCAATTATCTCTGCGATCTCCTCACCAACGAATATAGATACGATAGCGGGGGGAGCTTCGTTTGCTCCAAGACGGTGGTCGTTTCCTGCGTAAGCTACCGAAATGCGAAGAAGATCCTGATAATCGTCTACTGCCTTGATTATAGCGGCAAGTATCAAGAGGAATTTTACGTTCTCGGCAGGTGTTTTTCCGGGGTCGAGCAGATTCTTGCCCGCATCGGTAGACACCGACCAGTTATTGTGCTTACCCGAGCCGTTTACACCCGCGTAAGGCTTTTCATGAAGCAGACATACAAGTCCGTGCTTTTCTGCGATCTTCTTCATATACTCCATAATAAGAAGATTCTGATCTACCGCCATGTTGGTAGTAGCATAGATAGGCGCAAGCTCATGCTGTGCGGGTGCTGCCTCGTTATGCTTGGTCTTGGAGTTGATGCCAAGTTTCCAAAGCGCTTCGTCAAGGTCAGCCATATATGCGCTTATTCTTGGCTTGAGCGGGCCAAAATAATGATCCTCAAGCTCCTGACCCTTCGGTGCGGGCGCACCGAACAAAGTTCTACCCGTATAAAGAAGGTCTTTTCGCTTATCAAATATTTCCTTGTCAATTATAAAATACTCCTGCTCCGCGCCAACCGTTGAAACAAGTCTCTTACAGGTGGTATCACCGAAAAGGCGAAGTATACGCAAGCCCTGTGTGCTGAGCGCGTCAAGAGAACGAAGAAGCGGTGTCTTTGTATCAAGCGCCTCTCCCGTGTATGAGCAAAACGCCGTAGGAATATAAAGCGAGCCGTCCTTTACAAAAGCATAGGAAGCGGGGTCCCACGCGGTATATCCGCGCGCCTCAAAGGTCGCACGAAGTCCGCCCGAGGGGAAGGATGATGCATCGCTCTCACCCTTGATAAGCTCCTTGCCCGAAAACTCCATTATAACTCTGCAGTTGCCTACGGGTGAGATGAAAGCGTCGTGCTTCTCTGCCGTTACTCCCGTCAAGGGCTGGAACCAATGAGTGTAGTGGGTAGCACCCTTCTCGATTGCCCATTCCTTCATAGCAGTAGCAACGTATCCCGCAATAGACGGGTCTATATGTCTTCCTACCGCAATAGTCTTGGTAAGCGATTTATATACGTCCTTTGGCAGACGGTCGCGCATAACGTCGTCGTTAAAAACCGCACTTCCGAATATTTCCGGTATCTTCTCCATATAACATACTTCCTTTCTCAGCCGGCGCAAAAAAACACTTCGCCATAATACATATATTTTACTATCAATCATCCTGTTTGTCAATGCGTTTTTTCGTATATCCAAAATAAAACAGTAATTATTTTTACTATATAAGTTGAATTTCACCCT
>JAZNEM010000085.1:0-2119 GCA_045588595.1 Eubacteriales bacterium | reverse complement strand
CTGAAAAGAATTTACTGTGTAGCCGTTATGGCTATGCAAAACCTTGTTTTAGAAAGTTTTTTGAGGGAGTTTGAGGGAACTTTTTTTCAAAAAAGTTCCCTCATCGCGTCCTTCGCGTCCCCGACAAACCGCAATTTGTTTGAATATCAATTTTTAAATTGACGGTGTTTTACTGAATAAACAAAAGCAATATCAAAAGTAAAATGAGATCGTCGCCTTTGCCCTCGCTTGCGATAAGAAGTATAAGACCAAGCAGTAAAAGCTCCTCAAATCCGATATTTATACCGCCGCGTGAGAAGAACTTTCCAAGTCCAATATCGAACTTCGGAAAAGAGAACAGTCCTGCTTGCTTTGCTTCGCTTTTTTCTTCCGTTTTATCGGATGTTTCAGTGCTGTCGTTTTCTTCTTTTACAGGACTCTCTTGTATTTTTTCGGAGTGTATCTCTTGCTTTTCTGTTTCGGGCTCTTCAAAGTTTTCGTCGATAAATATCGGTTCTGTTTGTTCCTTCTCCGCAAGCGGCGGGCGAAATGCGTTGCCCGCATAATTTTTCGGAACGCGCAGGTCGCGCGGGAAACGGCCTTGCCCTGATCGCGTATACATTTTACACCCTCCTTACTTAATGGTCTTGATAACTTCCGATATTCGCGCAAGATTTACGATAGTGTCTATCGCTTCTTTGCGATGCGGATTTACATATGGCTTTAGCGCGCAGAGAAGCCTTGTTCTGTCATCGTCGGGCATTTTTCCACCCTTTCCTCCACCTGACAGAGCTGCCAATATCGGCGCGGCATTTGCCATGAGGTCAGGTAGCTTTGCCGATATGTCCTTTTGCACAGTATCTGTACTTGCGCTTTCGGCTGTTTCGCTGATCTTGTCCTCGTTTTCCGTGCTTTTCTGCTTTGATTCAACTTCGTTATCTGCAGGCTTTGTGTTGGTTGGAGATTGTACTCCTATTGCGGAAGCAACGGTGGAGAGAAGCTCGGGATTTGCAAGCAGACGGTCAATAGCATCGGATATCTGCAAGGGCGCGCCCGTATTTTCTTGTGTGTTTGTTTTACGTTCCGAACCCTCCAAACCGTCTTACCTCTTCTTTCCTTTATTTGCCTCGTATTGATCGGCAATACGTTGAAGATCCTCGTCAGTAGCACCCTCGAGAGCCTTACGGATACTTGCCACACTCGCAAGGTCGATATTGAATTCCTTTGGGTCTATGCCGCTTTGAGCGGCAAGACGTATCATGATAGTTTGAAGCTGACGGTCGTTTAGTGTAAGAAGCTTATCAAGAGAAGATCTGTCAAGTTGCATAGTTTTTCCTCCAGAACTGTTTTGTGATATGCCTTTATCGAAAGTATATGCGGTGACTTGCGTATTAGTGCCGATCTTGAACTTTTTTTAATATTATATTGATATAAGAGTTTGATTGTGTTATAATAAAACAAAAGAATTAAGTACGATAGCCACGGCTTTTACCGATTTTAAAATAAAAAGGTACGAAAATGAAAATCGAGACAAAAGAAAAGATTAAAAAAATTTTTGGTTGGAAGTTGACAGGCATACTGTATGTTTTAAGCTTGGCTCTTAGTTGTGTATGGATTTGTGTACATACAATGTGTGAGGGCACACTGAATTTGCTTACAGCCATACCGCAGAGCATAATTAATTCGCTGCCGTTGTTTGCATATGCGTTAATAATATGCGGAATGATAGGTATGATAACAATGATAGTGTTAAAAGCAGGGAAAATGAAGATCCTGTTTTCAATATTAATGATGGTTGCGGGTATAGTAGTATTTGTGTGTTGTGTACCTTTGACTGTTTGGTGGTTGGCTTTTTTAATACTACTATCCTGATTATTTAGTGTTTTTTACTCTGTTAGTTTAAATGCTTAAATAGTTGATAAATGATACAAATTGCGGTTTATCGAACAGTTTGATTTGACGAAATGGCAACGAACGAATGAAACGGTTAGCACAAACCTTGTAGGGACAGGCGTCCTCTGTCAAGAGCAAGATTGTAAACAGTTGTGCAAGAGGATTGTATACACATTTTATGTTCAATCTTTAAGCTTTTGGAAGCCGAACGGAGCGTAGCGGAGAGAGGCTTCCAAAAGCGGCGCGC
>JAZNEM010000084.1:0-5217 GCA_045588595.1 Eubacteriales bacterium | reverse complement strand
TCATGTCCGCTTTTTTGAATATTTAAGCTTTGTTCTTAAGCTCTGCAAGTATCTGCTTGAGAAGATCCTCGGTGGTGGGATTTGCTTCTCTATCGAGTCTTGCCTTTTCAGCAGCTGCTTCATCAGCAAGCTTTTTCTTGTTTGTGAAATAAGCGACAACGGCTTCTTTGTCCTTCTTGTTAATGCCGTTTGCCTTAAGCTCTTTCTTTTGCTCCCTTGTAAGCTTTTTGCTCGCAAGCTTTTCGTTAAATTCCTTGCGCTCTTCTCTGAATTTATTGATGATCTTAACGATCGTAAAGAGAACGAGAGCTATAAGGAAGAAGTTGATAACCGCGTTGATAAACGAGCCCCAATCTATATAAATAGATTTTGCAAGGTCTATCTCTGCAGTGGGATTGCCGCTTGCATCGGGAACATACGCGGGCTTGAGCATGGTAAAGAGCTCTGCAAGTGTGTCTTTGCCGAAGATGATAGCGAGAAGCCAGTTGATCATAGGCTTGAGAATAAAGTTGCTCAGTCCGTTGACTATTGCGGTAAAGGAACTACCAACGATAACACCGACTGCCATATCAACTACGTTTCCGCGAGTAATGAATTTTTTAAATTCTGTGAAAAACTTTTTCATTTTTACTCCTTTTTGTTGTTTTTTGGCTTTTTACGTCGAATTTGACATATACATTATACAACTTTTTATTCTTCTTGTCAATAGCTTTTTATTCTCTGTTCTTCACCGATTCTTCAAACGCCTCAAATAACGCTGCAGAAAAACTTTGCGCACGGAGATCTGTTATTTTCAATACTTTTCTGTCATACGACAAAAGTCCGTTGGTCTCGTCCTCGACATCAGAGACTTGCGTATATACTGCTCCGCACAAGCCTTTTTTTATAGCGGGGATTATTTCATCACGGTAAAGTCCGTCAAGCGCATTTTCAAAATCGGTTCTCTCCTTGAAAAAGCGATATCCGTACGTTTTATAAGGATTGTAAACATGTCCCTCGGGCTTATAAGAATATCCTCCAAACTCCGAAAGAACTATCGGTCTATCACTTTTTTTAGGCATTTTTATAGGTTTGAAGTAAACGTGAAGACTCTCGACGTCACTCTTTTTCTGATCGAACCAACCCGACGTCGAATCAATAAATCGAGTATTATCAAGCTTTTTCAAACGGTCATACATTTCGTCCGCGCAAAACTGTCCCCAACCCTCATTGAATATAGTCCAATAGCAGATACAGGGGTGGTTTTTAAGTGCTTTTACCGTTGTTTCCATACCGTCTATAAAGGATTTTCGAGTATTATTTTTTCTATGCAAAAGCTTATCGGGAATACGCTTTACGCCTATGGTTGGAAGTGCTGTATCTCTCAAAAACGAATATGATCCGTTATTTACCATATCCTGAAAAACTATCATTCCAAGGCGGTCGCAATCGTAATAAAATTGCTCGGGCTCGACCTTGATATGCTTGCGAAGCATATTAAATCCAAGTGCTTTCATTTCGAGTATGTCTCGCGTATACCCTGTGGGAGTTGCGGGAGTATAGATACCGTCGCTGTAATATCCTTGATCAAGAAGTCCGTGGAAAAAATACGGCTTACCGTTAAGGCAAAGGCGTGGCAGACCGTTGACTTTTTTTACAGAAAGTGTTCTCAAAGCAAAATAGGAGCTTACGCTATCGGTTTCGGTATCAACGGTAAAATAATAGAGATACGGATCTTCGGGAGACCACATACGCCCCTCTTTTATCTCAATACGCGCGATTCCGTTCAAAAGCTCTGCTTTTATATCTCCCTGCTCTGTGTTTACAGTGACAGTTCCTTTTTCAACACCGACTGCCGTAACGGTAACACCGTTTTCATCTGTATCTATATCTAATGAGCGAATATATTGATTTGGAACGCTCTCTATCCAGACGGTCTGCCAGATACCCGTGACCGAGGTATACCACATCCCGCCTCTCTTCTCTCTTTGTTTTCCGTAAGGAAGTGTGCGCGTATCCTTTTCATTTGTAACGATAATGCAAAGCTCATTTTTTTCTTGCAGAGCTTCGGTTATATCAAAGGAAAACGTTTCGTAGCCTCCGCGATGCTCTCCGAGTCTTACTCCGTTCAAAAAGACCTCCGCAATCTGATCCACAGCACCGAAGTGTAATAAAACTCTGTCCTTGAAAAAGTCTTTTGGCAACTCAAATTCTTTTTTATAAACGAGGTGAGGCTCTTTTCCCATATCTCGATGAACTCTCGAAAGCAGAGATTCCGGCGGATACGGAACTGTTATTGTCTCGGTCTTGCCGTCATTATTTGAAAACGACCATTCACCGTTAAGGCAGAAAAACGAATCTCTCCTCATTTGAGGACGCGGGTAAACACACCAAGGCTGACCATTGAGGGCTTCCCCCTCGGTTGTATAAAGGTCTATAAATTCCTTATTTTTCATTTTTAGCCTCCATGCGCTTCATAGTGGCAAACACACCGCAGAGCAAGACCGCCAAGATGACCGTTACTATCAGTGCGGCAATAAAAATGTTCTGATTTGGAACGAACGACAGCGTTCCATCGTCACCTATTATCTTTTCAGCGTTTTTAAGTACAGCCGCGCCTATCGCGGGGCCTATTATACCAGGGATAAGCACCTGTGCGACGATACGCAAGCCCTGAAACATTCCCGCTCTGTTTTCGGGAGTATGATCTCTTATTACCGCGCCAAACACAGCCATACCCGAAAGATATCCACACATCATAAGAAGTGAACCTATAAACACGGGAAGCTTTGCTCTGAATACAATGAGCACTACAAAACCTGCCGCAAGTAATACTACGGTAGGTATGATAGATTTTTTAAAGTGGATACGGTCGTACACTCTTCCCCATATTGCAGTAAAGATCGCCGCGAGTATTATCGCAGGTGCCATTACGAGAACATAATCGTCCATTTTCAATGCGACCGTATAATAAAGGATAAGGTACGGCATAAATATCTGAATAGCTATTCCGAACACCGCAAATGCAAGAAGATAAAGATACAGAAGCGGATTTTTTCTAACAACTGACGGACGAAAGCCATAAAATATATTTGCGAAATAGCTTTTATTATTCTCTATGCTTATTTGAACGTCCTTAATAAGAAAGATACCCGCGATACCGATAACTATAACGGCAATACCTATGATCAAAAATATAGTTGTCCAGCTCTTTGATAAAGAGAGGTCGAAAGACATAAATCCACCGAAGACCGCAAGGATAGCTACGAGCGGCATCATTGCGTTTATTCCCTCTGCCGCTCCTCTGTTGCTCTTATCAGTGGAGTCGGTAAGCCATGCGTTAAAGCAAGCGTCGTTTGCCGACGAGCCGAAAAAGGTCATTACGCAGTCCATAACGATAACGAGCGTTACGCATATTGCCGACACCGACGCTGCCATCGGAAACAGCGCGCCTATTACGTCTGTGCGTATCAACGCAAAGGCTAAGATAGATATACCCCAAAGAATATATCCGCCGCAAATAAACGCCTTTCTTTTACCTACCTTATCGGAAAACGCGCCTACAAGTATTGTCGTCAGGGTCGCGGATATCGCGCTTGCCGAAACCATTAGTGAAATATCTGCCGCCGATGCGTTAAACATCTTATAAATAAAGACGTTAAAATACATATTTTCAACGACCCACGCTATCTGACCTACGAGGCTGAATATCACAAGTGTCAAAAAAAATTTTTTAGACGATGTTTTTTTCATGTTATATTACCTCAAAGTTTATAAGAGATGAGAAAGCTCTTCTATACTCTCTTTAGTCGTTGCCCAGCTTGTAGCGAAACGAACTACCGAACGGTCGTTTGGCAAGGATTCCCAAAAGCTGAACTCGACCTTTTCCGCTAACTCTCTCATCTTTTTATTATCGAGGATCACAAATTGTTGATTCGTCGGGGATTCAAGGAAAAATTCATAATTCTTTTCCTTTAATACCCTTAAGAGCTCCTTTGCCATATCTATTGCGTGACGGCTTATACGGAAATACAAGTCATCTGTAAAGAGAGCGTCAAACTGTATTCCGTTAAGTCTTCCTTTTGCCAAAAGCGCGCCGTGTCTTTTTATCATGGTAACGAATCTTTTGGGGGCTTTAAATCCTGAAAATACGAGTGCTTCTCCGCAAAGAGCGCCTACCTTTGTTCCGCCTATGTAAAAAACGTCGCAAAGCTTTGCTATATCGGAAAGTGTCAGGTCTGCGCCATCGCTCATAATGCCGTAGCCCAAGCGCGCACCGTCCATATACAAAGGGATCTTATATTCGCGGCATATGTGCGAGATATCCTCAAGCTCGCTCCTTGTATAAATAGTTCCGTATTCGGTAGGATAAGAAATATATACCATTCCCGGTGCTATCATATGCTCGTTATTGGCATCCGCAAAGAAGCCTTCAAGAAATGCTTTAAGCTCATTTGCGTCTATCTTTCCATTATGCGACGGCAGAGCCATTACCTTATGACCTGTATATTCGATAGCTCCCGCCTCGTGAGTGTTTATATGTCCCGATTCTGCCGCCACGACCCCCTCACAAGCATCAAGAAGCGTTGCTATGGCTATCTGATTAGTCTGCGTTCCGCCTGTCAGAAAATACACGTCGGCATCGGGGCTTTCGCAGGCTTTTCTTATTTTTTCTTTTGCTCTTAATGTATAAACGTCCGTTCCGTATCCCGTGAGCTGCTCCATATTGGTCTCTACCAAGCGTGCGAGGACTTCGGGGTGAGCGCCCTCAACGTAATCACTTGCAAATGATAACATATCTATCTCCTTTTCGTTATTTATATCTTTGTTTTGCCCGAAATTATATTCTTATAGTCTTCAAGGTTTCTGCGAAGCAACGCGGGTGTATCAAGTCCGTACGGACACTTTTGCGCGCACTCATTACAGTTAAGGCAAGAATCTATCTTTAACATCTTTTCCTGCCAAGCAGGAGTTAGCCAATTTTGAGACGGACTTCTGCGTATGAGCTGTGACATGCGGGCGCTGTTATTTATCTCGATACCAACGGGACACGGCATACAGTATCCGCAGCCTCGACAGAAATCTCCGAGAAGCTCTTTTCTGTCCTTTTCAATGATGCTTCTCATTTCTTCATTCATTTTTGGGGTATTCGATATATAAGAAATAAACTCCTCAAGCTCGCTCTCCCTCTGTATTCCCCATATTGGCAAAACGTTTTCATATTGAGAAATATAGGCG
>JAZNEM010000083.1:0-10569 GCA_045588595.1 Eubacteriales bacterium | reverse complement strand
AAAATCAAATTGCGTCATAGTCGGAAGATGTGCAAGCTATATATTGAAAGATCAGAAGCCTTTCAGAATATTTGTTCACGCGGATATGGACAGCCGTGTGCGTGGGTGCATGGAGCATATGGACGGATCTGAAGGCTTTACCGCAAAGCAGATGAAGCGTCATATTAAGCAGGTGGATAAGGCAAGAGCAAAATATTTCCATTTCTATACCGAAAGAAAATGGGGCGACCGCTCGAATTACGATCTGTGTGTAAATACGACGGACGTAGTTATTAAAGATATTGTACCCGTCATCGCAAAACTATTTAAAAATTAAATCGAAATAATAAAAAATTTTTATAAACACTCTTGACAAAGCGGTTTTATCGTGTTAAAATGTTAAAGTCAAAAGCGGAGATCGAAAAGAAGTAGATCGAAACGCGCGTGCAGAGAGCTGTCGGTTGGTGCGAGACAGACGCGGCGGCGGTCGAAATACGTTTCGGGAGCTGCGGGCTGAACACGGGAGACCGAAAAGTAAGCGCCGTCGGGTGCGACCGTCATATCGCAAGGACACGAAAGTGCCCGCTAAGGCTTTATCCCGTAAGGGAGAAGCGAAGCAGAGTGGTAACGCGGCAAATTTGTTCGCCTCTGTATCTCATAAAAAGGGATACGGAGGCTTTTTGTTTCCGAAACTTGATCTCTAAAGTATTTTTTAGGCGAAAAACAAACGTCTTGAAGATAAATAAAAAACAAAAAATTAAGGAGAAATCATCATGAAAAAAATTCTCACACTTGCGCTTGCTGTCGTAATGATGGCACTTTGCGCAACATCACTCGCGTCTTGCGGTAATTCCGCACCCATGATCCCGATAGTATGCGGAGAAACAGGTATGAACGACCTTTGCGGCGTTGCTACTTATGGCGTTGACTACTACAACCTCGGCGTTAAGGCAGGCGACATGGCTGCCGACATCCTTCTTAACGGCGCAAAGCCCGCTGAAATGAAGGTTCAGGGCGACCCCAATCCTTCTCTTAGCGTAAACACCAAGGTTGCCGAGGAGATCGGATTTACCATTCCCGAAGCGGTTACTTCTAAGGTATCCGGCGGCGAGACCACAAAGGTTACCCGTGTTACAACCGCTATTAAAGAAAGCGGTGCGGATTATACCGTAGGCATTCTTCAGCTCGTTCAGCATATAGCTCTTGACCAGTCCAACGAGGGCTTCCAGGATCAGCTTTCCAAGCGTATGAGCGAGGCAGGCAAGACCGTTACCATTCTTGACAAGAACGCAAACGGTGACGAGGCAAACAACGTAACTATTGCGGAAAACTTTGTTTCTCAGAATGTAAATCTTATCTATACGATCGCGACCTCCTCTTCTCAGGCAGCGGCAACCGCTACCAAGGAAAACAAGATCCCCGTGATCTTCAACGCGGTTACCGACCCTGTTGATGCAGGTCTCGTAGCATCTCTTGACGCTCCCGGAGCAAACGTAACGGGTGTATCCGATATGAACCCCGTTGAAAAGCAGATAGACCTTATCGGTGAGCTTCTCGGCAAGGACGATGTAAAGATCGGATTCCTCTATACTTCCGCTGAAACCAACTCCGTAATGCAGGTCAAGCTTGGAAAGGCTCAGTGCGAGGCTAAGGGTTATACCTACGTTGAAAAGGGAATCGTTGATATGAACGATATCGAGAGCGCACTCGCATCTCTCGCAAAGGAAGGTGTAGATGCTATCTACATTCCTACCGATAACGTTCTTGCTAACGCGTGTGCGATGGTACATTCTAATAACATCGGACAGTAATAAATAAGAAAAGAAATAATGAAAACGAGGGCTGCGGATATCTGCAACCCTCGTAAAGTCGTTATAAGAAAGGGAACAAATGGACTTTTTATTAAAAGGTGTTTCACAGGGTTTGATATGGGCGTTGCTTGCGCTCGGTGTATATATATCTTACAGGATACTTGATTTTGCGGATCTTTCTTGTGAGGGAACTATAACTTTAGGTGCATCTGTCGCATCTCTTATGCTTACCAAGGACATAAATCCTGTATTGGCGATAATCGTCGCTTTTGTGGCAGGTTGCTTGGCTGGTGCTGTTACGGGTATTTTACATACTAAATTGAAGATACCGCCTATTTTGTCGGGTATTCTTACTATGACAGCACTGTTTTCAATAAATCTTCATATAATGGGTTCTGCAAATATTCAGCTTAATAGTGTTCCTACGCTTTATTCAAAACTTACGGGATTATTAAAGCTGACTAAAACTAATCTTTCTTTGATCCTCGGTGCAACTGTATGTGTACTTATAATGATAATCCTTTATTGGTTTTTTGGCACAGAGCTTGGTGCGAGCATACGTGCAACGGGTATAAATGAAAAAATGTGTCGTGCGCAGGGAATCAACACCGATACGACTAAAATAATCGGACTTGCGCTGTCAAACGGATTTATCGCGCTTGCGGGAGCTTTCTTGTGTCAGTATCAAGGATATGCAAATATCAATATGGGTGTCGGAGCAATAGTTATCGGTCTTGCATCCATTATTATCGGAGAGGCACTCTTTGCGAAGGTTAAAAATTTCTTCCTTACGCTTATGGGTATCGTAGTCGGCGCAGTAATATACCGTGTTGTAGTAGCGTTCGTTCTTTACCTCAACATGCCTGCCGATGACGTTAAGCTTATGACTGCGGTTGTTGTTATCGTGGCACTTTGCGTTACCAAGTTTGGAAACAAATTTGGCAATAAGAGTAATAGCGAGAAAAACGCAAAGCAAAATAAAAACGTAAAAAAACAAGCGGAAGAAAATAATGACGGAAAGGAGACACAAGGCAATGTCTGAACAAATGAATAAACCTATGCTCTCCTTAAAAAATATTTTAAAGGTGTTTTATCCCGGCACGGTAAATGAAAAAATAGCACTTGACCATATAAATCTTGATCTTGCTCCCGGAGACTTCGTTACAGTTATCGGAGGAAACGGTGCGGGAAAATCTACCATGCTCAACGCTACGGCGGGAGTGTGGCCGATAGATTCAGGAACGATCTCGATCGACGGAGTAGATATTACGAAGCTCCCCGAGTATAAGCGTGCACAATATATTGGACGAGTATTCCAAGATCCTATGACGGGTACGGCTGCGAATATGCAGATAGAAGAAAATCTTGCTATCGCTGCTCGCCGTTGCAAAAAGAGAACTCTTAAATGGAGTATCACAGCAGCGGAAAGAAAGCAGTTCCGTGAAATGCTCTCGGTTCTTGATCTTGGACTTGAGGATAGAATGACGGCTAAGGTCGGTCTGCTTTCGGGCGGTCAGCGTCAGGCGTTGACCTTGCTTATGGCTACGCTTCAAAAGCCCAAGCTCCTTCTCCTTGATGAGCATACCGCAGCTCTTGACCCCAAGACCGCGGCAAAGATACTTGAGATCACTGATAAGATAGTTTCTGAAAATAACCTTACCACTCTTATGGTAACTCATAACATGAAGGATGCTATCGCTCACGGTAACCGTTTGATAATGCTCAATAACGGTCGTATAATCCTCGACATCGCGGGTGAGGAAAAGAAGAACCTTACAGTCGAAATGCTCCTCGAACAGTTTGCAAAAGCAAGCGGTCAGGAATTTGCTAGCGACAGAGCTCTTTTGTCTTAAGGGGACACGGGGATGCGCTTACTTTTTCTTTAAAAAAAGAAAAAGTAAGCAAAAAGAAAACTATACGTGGATTTGTTTTTCTAATGTTAGTTTGAGCAAAAATGAAAATACCCTCGATATCCAAATGAAAGGTTATCGAGGGTTTATTTTATTTGTTATGCTTTAATTCATATCTTGTGAGTAAGAAGGAGAGGACAAAGCCTATTGCAAGAAGCGCGATACCGATAACTATGTTCAAAACGGGATTTCCGTTGCCGTTTGCCCAAGAGGTATAGACCTCATAGACATCGGGGTTGATAAACATAGAGATTATCGAGCCTAGCGACATGCCCGTTATCATAAAGAACGCTGTAACCTTATGCTTTGCGAGTATTGCCGAAAAAAGCCTTGAGATAAGCACGATACCTGCGATAAAGCCTATGCCGAGAGATGCGTAAAGACCGAGGACTTGAGGATTTTCAAGAATGTATGAAACCGAAACGCTATTGAGTATCGGTCCGAACTGACCGAACGCCATAAGGATAGCTGTGGCGCTGAGCCCCGGAACTATCTGTGTTATAGAGACGATGAATCCAAGCGGTAGATAAAGGATATAACGCCATATGGGGAAGCTCGTAAAGGTTGCGGTGTCGGATGCATCTGCACCGCTCGTAAGAATTATTGACAGCACACCGATAGCGATAGGTATTAAAAGGCCTACAGGGAAGAGGATAGAGCGTGTAGGCGATAGCTTTTGTCCCTTTATCTCCTGTGTTATTGCGGGAAGCGCGCCAACCATAAGACCGACGAAGAGGCAAACTATCGAGAATAGATATTTTCCGAATATCTTCTGAATAACGATAAAGCCCGCACCAAAGCCTACCACAGCACCGAGCGCGAGCGGTATAAGAAAGACCACGCAGCGCTTGCAATCGTTGAAGATATTTCCCATGGCGTAGAGCATAGCAGTGTAAAGTCCGAAAATGATGGCTATCGTCGAGCCGCTTACACCGGGGACGATGACCGCAAGACCGATGAAGATCCCGAGAACAAAGGTCAAAAGCTTGCTTTTTGATCTGAGGTCGGGAGTTTCGGTCTGAATTTTATCCATATTGTCTTTTGTATCCATTTTAATATCCTTTCATTTGGGGATTGAAAGAAAAATCACTTTTATTAATTTTAACATATATTTAAACATATGTCAATAGTATGTGCGACGAAAGCAAATAAGTAACAAAAAGGTATTGATAAAATCAATTCGATATGTTATAATAATATTGTTATCGTAAACTTTGTTTTATACAAAAACAGGAGGTGCAGTTATGGAGTGTACTCCTCAAAAACCACTGACAGATTCCGAAAGAGCCGCTATTGATTACATAAATAAGCAGAAATATATCATAAATCTGCTTTCGATAGAAGATATTGCGGCGGGAGCGTTCGTTTCTAATGCTACTGTTTCCAGAGCTATACGAAAATGTGGATTTTCCTCTTTTTCTGAGATGAAATACCGTCTTTCCGAGGAAGCAAAGGGTAATGCGGAAACGTATGAAATGAACCGTGTGCTTTCAAAATCTTATACCGAATGTGTGGAAACGATAAAGCGTATCGATATACCGTCGGTCATTAAGGTCGCGCAAATGATAAGAGAAGCGTCTCTTGTTTATCTTATAGCAAACGGAATCACGTCTCTTATAGCGAACGAATTTGCAATACAGCTTCAATGTCAGAAGATAAGAGTATGTGTTATCTCCGACTCTGTAATGATGAGAAAGATGGACCTTTTTGCTACGGAGGACGATCTTGTTTTTGCAATTTCGGTAAAAAATTCCGCGCCTGAGGTTGTCATAGGCGCGCGTCTTGCAAAGAAAAATGGCGCAAAGGTCGTTTCTTGCTGTTGCACACAGGGAACAGAGCTTGACGAGGTATCTGACATAATGCTCTACGGATACAGCCAGCCTATTTATCCGAATCTTCTTTTCGGAGGCGCTTCGCGTCTCGGACTTATGATAATTACGCGAACCATCGTAGAGTATATGGCGAGCGAAAACGATGAAAATGATTAAAATAAACAAAAACGGCAAGTTTTGGGCTTGCCGTTTTTTGTTTTTTCAAGAAAAATCAACCCTTTGCATGCAATTCTGTAGACTTCAATATCTCACCCGTGGAGATATCTACCGTGACACATTTTAGATTTTCATAATGAGAGTTTTGAACAAACCAATATAAGCAAACGTGATATTTCTCTCCGTCCCTATAAGCATCAAAACGATAACGGTATCCCGTTTTTTCGTCAAAGCTGCCGTTTTCTATATTCCAATGCTTTGAGGCAAGTTCTATAGCCTTTCCTTCGTTGAGTGCAGACATGTCAACAGGGGTAAACTCTATGGCTGTTTTTGGGTTTTGGCCAATATATTCATAATAATCATCAATCGTGACTTCTGCACCGCCAACGTAAAATTTATTATAGTTTTCGTTTCTGTAAAGCTCTTGGAATTTAAGTCTTCCGCTTACAAACGAAATTTTGCTGACGCCGTATTCGTTTATGTTATTTTCATAATGATACCACGAAAAAGAACCGTCTGTATAAACTATATCCATGGCGCTGGAGGAAAAATCAAAGCCGTATACGAGATCGTTTTCATAGTGAAGAATTACTTTTTTTCCATTGTTTACGACTATCATTTCGTCAATTCCGTCTTTGTCCATATCAATGATAGCTTGAGTTGCGTTGTTGTATTGACCGAAATTGTATATGTTTTTTATGTATATTTCATCAAAATATGGGGAATTATGAAGCGGATGTTTCAGAGTACGCTCGTTGTTCAACACCTCATTATATGCCTGCATCGCAAGCTCCTTTTTGGAAAGCGTAGGCTTTGTTTGGGTTGAGGGAGCGTTATTTACACCGTTGTTTTTCGAAGCTGAAGCTTTGTCGCTTGCGTAAGTGGTCTCGTCAGTCGTTTTTTCGTTCATTTTGTCCGTGCCTTTTTCGCAAGAAAACAGGCTTAGGCACATCAAAAAGCAAAGAGTAAAAGCAAGTATTTTTTTCATAAATATCCCCCGTATCGTTTGTTGTGATTTTAGTATAGCATACCTAAAAAAGCAAGTCAATACGGTGGGGGAAAGTTTTTTTAAAAGGCATTTTTTTATAGAAAAGTGGGGAAAAACAGAAAATATCCTTCGAAAAGATATAAGAGTTTTTTTATTTTGCGTCGCGTGATGTTTTGGTTTGTCTGTATTCACTTGGCAAGATACCAAATTGTTTTTTAAATGTCTTTGCGAAATAAGACCTGCTGTTGAAGCCGCAACTTTGAGCTACTTCGGAGATGCTTATTTTGTTTGTGATCAAAAGTCTTTTCGACATCTCGCACCGTGATTTGTTTAAATAAGTTACGAACGTCATGCCCGTTATTTTGCGAAATTCATGTGAAAAATAATACTTGTTGAGCCCAACGTGATCGGCAACGTCGTCTAAGGAAATATCTTTTTCGTAATTTGTGCTGATAAAATCAATGGCTTGCTTTATTGAAGAGGATATCTTTGAATCGGTGTGCTCGAAATCTCTCGGAGTGCTGTGCTCAAGGCAGAGATGCTTCATTATCTGAAGAACGATCGCGCGGATCTTTAACGTGCGGTACGGTGAAGAGGTGGGAAGACTCCATTCGTGAGACAGTTCTTCCATTAGACTTGAGATGTTTTCGTCAACGAAATGGTTGTCAAACTCAAGAAAGCTTGAATCAAATCCGTTTGAAATGCAGAAGCTTCTGTCAATTATCAAGCATCTGTATGAAAATTTTTTTGATTCGGCAGAAAACGAATGAAGGTGATTTGCGTTTATTACCGCAAGTTCTCCAAGCTTTGTGTAAATGCGTTCCGAATCGCTTGTGATCAGTCCACATCCCTCCGTGGTTTGCAATAGTTCAATGTTTTTATGCCAATTTGTTCTGCCAAAACTCAAATCTTTTATAAGTGTAAAATTTTCATGATAAATTATTGGTATTTCAGAATTTTCGAGATTATGGTTTTCATATAAATTCATTTTCTTCTCCAAATTAAACAAAAATATACGCCGAAAAAGCAATATTGTTTTCTTTACATTCTTATATGTTTATTATATAATATATTTAAGGACATGTCAATAACAATTTTGTTATGTAGAAAACCTCGATTTTTTGGTTTTTTGTTATTGATACTATATGGGTAATATGCCTATCATAACATATTGTATAAAAATATAATAATTTTTTATAAAGGAGAAATATTATGCACAAGATAGGAGTAGTAATAAATTTGGGACCCGACACCGATATTTTGGGGAAGATGCGGGAGCTTAAGGATCACGGCTTTGAGTGTTGCCAGATAACCGTGTGGGATATGTCGCTTTACACCGATGAGATAGCAGAGGCGATAAATAACGCGGTAGAAGAGACGGGAGTTGAGGTATCGACGCTTTGGGCAGGCTGGTCAGGACCTCGCGAATGGAATTTTACAGGCGGTCCTATGACACTCGGACTCGTTCCGCCAGCATACCGTATGAAAAGAGCGGAGGAGCTTCTTTTGGCTGCGCCTTTTGCCGTTAAGATAGGCGTTTCGAGGATCGCGACTCACGTAGGCTTTTTGCCCGAAAACTTTAACGATCCCGAATATTACGGTGTGATAGCGATCCTTAGATACGTCGTAAAGAAATACAAGGAATACGGATTGAATTTCCTCTTTGAGACGGGGCAGGAGACTCCCGTAACGCTTTTGCGCGTTATAGAGGAACTCGGCATGGACAACGTAGGTATCAATATGGATACCGCGAATCTTATCCATTACGGTAAAGCTAATTCAGCGGACGCGATAACAGTATTCGGCAAATACGTAATGGATACGCATATCAAGGATGCGCTTTATCCTACCGACGGCAAAAAACTGGGAGTTGAAGTCAAGGTCGGAGAGGGTCTTGCGAATATCCCCGAGGTGATCAAGAGACTCAATGCGGTCGGATACACCGGTAACTATATAATCGAGCGAGAGATCAAGGGAGAGCAGCAGACAAAGGATATTTTGCATGCTAAAAAATATTTAGAGGAGATACTTGGAAAATGTTGAAGGCGGCTATAATAGGTTACGGCGGTATTTCAAAGGCTCACGAAAAAGGATATGTCAAGCTTGAGGCTGACGGCTTGGTAAAGCTTTGCGCGGTCTGTGACATACGCGAGGAAGCTTTTGAAAAAACGGTGAAGATAAATATTGACGAGAGCGCTTCTGATAAAATGGCAAATTTCAACCGCTATACAGATCTTGATGAGATGCTCGCAAACGAGGAGCTTGACTTCGTCGATATTTGCGTTCCCTCATATCTTCATAAAGAAATTTCTATAAAGTTGCTTGATAAGGGCATAAACGTGCTTTGCGAGAAGCCTATGGCATTGACGGGCGCGGATTGCGACGAGATGCTTGAAGCCGAAAAGCGTTCGGGTAAGCACTTTATGATAGCGCAGGTCTTGAGATTTGCTCCGGAATATGAATTTCTTAAGAATTGCATAGACGACGGCAGATTTGGAAAAGTGCTTGCGGCATACTTTGAGCGCAATAGCGCGCAGCCTCTTTGGGGATTTGAGAATTGGTATCTTGATTATAACAGATGCGGCGGAGGTATAACCGATATACATATCCATGATGTCGATATTGTAAGATATCTTTTCGGAGAGCCCGATGCGGTAAGCTGCCGAGCGAGTGATTGCCACACGAAATATGACATAGTACAGACTAATCTGTATTACGAAAAAACTCCGATAACCGCACACGGCTGCTGGTCAGGCGGCAGAATAAAGTTTGCTGCCTCCTACAAAGTGGATTTTGAAAAGGCGAGCGTTCTTTACGAGGGCGGTAAAGTTACCGTTTATCCCTCTGATGTAGAACAAGAGCCGTTTACTCCCGAATTCAGCGGCTACGGCTGGTACACGGGCGAGATAGCTTTCTTTTGCGACGTTGTTGCGGGCAGGGTAGTAAATACCAAGAATCCCGCGTCGAGCGCGGCGAATACCGTGAGACTCGTTGAAGCCATGAAGCGCAGCGCGGATATGGGCGGAGCGATAATTAAGTTTGATTGACGATAAAAGGGAACGTCCCGCGCAATGCGCGGGGCGTTTTTTGCTAAATGGAAAACTAATTTTAAGGTATTGACAAAAATGATATTCCGTAGTATAATGAATGTGCCAAACTAACTTAATAAACGTGAATAATGGGTGTACTATCTTTTTTATAGGGATAGGTGTACTCTTTTTTGAGCATGCTGTTTTTACTTGTGAATTTGATAAAATGCAAATTCCTCTTTCGGTAAAAACAGTGTGTTACACTCTTTTTTCACGTGAAGTTAGTTTGGCGACTATCGGAGTTTGCGTTTTTGTGCGGTTGCTTCGGTAGCCGCACTTTTTATTTTATATTCATTTTTAGGAGGAAAAGAAAATGAAAAAATTTTTAATGCTTTTTATTGCCACAATTTTAATGCTCTCTCTTGTTGCTTGTAATTCGCAAGGTAGTAATAACAAATACAGCGAAAAAACCGAAACTGGTGTTAATTTAAACAATACAAACACAAATACGAATACAAACAATGAAAATTTAAATAATGAACACAAAATATGTTCTGAACACAATTATGTCAATGACATTTGCTCCAAGTGTAATTGCACATTATGGAACGGAGAGGTAGACACTTCTTGGTACAGTGCTATAGATTTGGAATTTACAATTTCAACAGCCGAGCAATTTGCAGGATTGATCAATATTGTAAATAATGGTTCGGATTTAGCTAATACAAAGATATATTTAAAAAATCATATTGATTTAAATAATATCGCAATATCTCCTATCGGTGCAACTTCGGAAACGAAGTTTGCAGGTGATTTTGAAGGAAACGGTTATACTGTTTCGAATGTGAAAATAACGACACAATC
>JAZNEM010000082.1:0-8763 GCA_045588595.1 Eubacteriales bacterium | reverse complement strand
AGTGAAGAACATGGGAGATATTCCAGTGAATTTCAGTCTTTCGGTCAGCAAGGACGATAAGATCGACATGGAAGAGTTTGACAAAGCCTTTGAGCTATGGATCGTAAAAGAAGGCGATGATTTTCAGACAGCCGAAAAGCTTACCGAGTTTAAGGTGAACGGTTTGGCAGTGGGAAAGAGCAGCGCAACCTATTATCTGTTTATTAAGATGAAAGAAACCGTGGGGAACGAATTCCAAGGCAAAACCTATACGGGTATAGGCGTAACCGTATATGCGGCGCAAGGTAACGCAAAACTTAACTAAGGAGCGATTCCGATAAATGAATACAACAGCAAAAAAAATACTGAATATTGCATTGAAGATCGCAACTTGGTTTCTTGTTGCCTTTACCGTCTTTATGATGATATTCACCGTTGTCACGGTAACCACCGTTGACAGAAACGACCGCAGTATTTTCGGCGTAAAGTTTTACATCGTACAGACTGATTCAATGAGCAAGTCTGACAAAAATGCGGATATGGATGTGCATTTTAAAGCGGGAGATATTATCATTATCAAGAAAGTGAAAGAGCCTCGAAGCTTACAGGCGGGAGATATAATCGCTTTTATGTCAACCAACACTGAAAGCTACGGAGAGACCGTCACACATATGATCCGTGAGGTAAAGAAAAACGATGACGGCAAAGTTCTCGGCTACGTTACCTACGGTACAAATACGGGAGTCGATGATGAATCACTTGTAGAACCCGAATACATTTTGGGGGCATATTCAGGCAAGCTTACCGCGCTTGGCAATTTCTTCGCATTTGTGAAGTCCACGCCCGGTTATATCATTTGTATCCTCGTACCTTTCCTGCTTCTGATCCTCTATAACGGTGTGAATGTTATCCGCCTGTTCCGACAATATAAGCGTGAACAGATGGAAGTAATGCAAGCCGAGAGAGATAAGATCGATGCAGAACGCGCTGAAAACCAGCGCATGATGCAAGAGCTGTTAGCCCTCAAGGCGCAGCTCGACCAAAAGAACGGTGGAGAGGGAACACCTCCCGCCGAGCCTGCGTCCGAGGCAGCTCCTGCGGAAGAGGTAACGACCGAGGAAACAGCCGTAGAAACGACTGAAACGAGATTGGAAGATACTGCTCCTGCGGAAATGACCGACGAAATTTAAAAATACAAAAAGGAGATAAAAATGTTAAAGTCAAAAACAACCAAGAGTGCTTTTATATCAAGCGTTTTGTCATTGTTCCTTTGCTTTGCAATGCTTATCGGCTCTACGTTCGCGTGGTTCAGTGACAGTGTTTCCAGCACTAACAACATTATCACTGCGGGTAATCTTGATGTTGAACTTGAATACTATGATGGAGATAGCTGGGAAAAGGTATCCGATAACACCAATGTTTTCACGAATACCCTTTGGGAACCCGGTCATACAGAGGTCGTTTACTTAAAGGTATCCAATCTCGGTACACTTGCTCTCAAATATGCGCTCAACATCAACGTTGCTGAAGAGATCGAATCCATCAACGTTGCGGGCGAGACACTTCGTCTTTCAAAGTACATCATGTACGATGTTATAGAGGGCGTAACCACTCCTTACGCAACGAGTGAGGCTGCTCTTACCGCTGCTACGGCTGATACTGCATTTACTGCTGTAGCGCTTAACGATCAGTATTACAATATGACAGGTAAGCTTTATCCTGCCGACAACACACCTGCGGGTGAGGCTTCTGAAAAGTACGTTGCTCTTGTGGTATATCTTCCCCAGGAGATCGGTAACGAGGCTAACTACCGCACCGGTGAGGTGGCTCCCAAGATCACTCTTGGTATCAATCTTTTTGCAACACAACAGAACGATAACGCTCAACATGATATCAAACCCACCGCTACCATTATTGAAACGACTGTTGCTAATCAAGAAATGGTGATTGCGGATCTTACAAGCGGCAGTCCTTCGCTGGCAGGCGATGGCACGTTTACACTTGACGCCGCTTATGAATTCCGTGCGCTTGACAATGCTGAAACCGCTTCCTACAGTAAGTATAGCGATTGGTTGACGGATTATTACGTCAGCGTTGACGCTCCTATTGAGGATGGTCTGACACTTGCGGGCTACTACGAGGGCTTCCCTTGGATCGCGATTCCAGTTCCCGCAGGCAACTATACCGATGCCGTAGGTCTGCTTGGTATGGTCAGCTCGGGCGGAATTAGCAACTGGACATATGCCGATATCGTAGCAGGTGTTAACACCTTTATGTGCGGTGTCGTTAATACCAATAACGCAAATGCCGGCAAGACTATGACGGTTGAGCTTCGTATTATGAATCCCGAGGATACGACCGAGTACATAGTTATCAGCAAGACCACATACACGTTCGGCACAAAGATTACAAACTCTGACGAGCTTAAGACTGCTATTGAGGCAGGTCAGACAAACATTAAGCTCGAGCCTGGTATAGAGTACCGCATGCCTTCCAGCAGTGTCAACGCTAACATCAATATTAGCGGTTCCGAAACAGCTGTTCTTGATATGACGTGGGGTGCTTACCTCGAAAACGCAACTCTAAACTTTAAGGGTATAACCATCAAGACAGCCACAGGATATGTCACCTCCAATGGCACTACATTTGGCTCGGACTATGCTGCTCTCTACTCCAAGAACGTTAGCTATACCGACTGTGTGTTCAGCGGACCGATGAGAGTCGGACGTGACGGTGCAAAGTTTATTAACTGCACTTTCACCGAACTCGGTAATGACTACGTTTGGACTTACGGTAACGATGTAACTTTCGAGGGTTGTACTTTTAATACCGACGGTAAAGCTATCCTGATTTACAGCGATGGTGGCAGCGAAGTTTCTCAGGTTACTGTAAAGAACTGTGTCTTCAATTCTACAACAGGAGCAAAGGCAAGCGCAATTGCTAACCAGAACTGTGCTGCAATCGAAATCCATAACTACGGTAATGGTGTAAACCTCGTTACAGAAGGTAATACCTATGATACCAATTTCTCTGGTGAGTGGAGAATTAAGGCTTACGAGAGTGGTCGCCCTGACATAATCGTTAACGGTAAAGAGTACACAACAATTGCAATTGATGGTAAGATCATGACCATTGATGCAAACAAGAACGTTACTGTTCAGTAATTATTTCTTTTACACCCACCCAAGCCCTTCGGGGCTTGGGCGGTAATTAAAGCGCATAAATCCGTTTATGCTTTTTAATTGCTGTAAATGATTAACCTTTGTATATACCACGAGAGGAGGAAAACTCTTGAAAAACTTTTTTGATTGCAAGGATGAAAAAATAACCGAAAAGGCGTTTTCGCAAAGTTTACTTATATCGGCATTCAGTATTTTGCTGTGTCTTGTCGCGCTCTGCTCGATGACATACGCTTGGTTTACAAGTGAAACAACAAGCACAGGCAATACACTTGTGTCAGGTTCATTTGATTTAGTTATAACTGTTACAAAAGATAATACCGACTATCATGTGACCGCGGATGCGAACAATGACGGTGTGTGGAATTGTAATCTTACAGACGCAGGCACATATACAGTTACTTTAAAATTTAAAGAAGGTTCTTCTGTTAAGGGTCATTGTGTTGTGAAAGTAGGAGATGGTGATTTTAAGCATACAGCTGCGATCACAAATACTGATCCTACCATGACATTTTTTATAACGGTGACAGAGAAAACTCCCGTTGTTTTTGAGCCAATCTGGGGTATCGTTGTTGATCCTGATATAGAAAATGGTGACGCTTATCCTGTTCCTGCAGCAGCCAATAAGGAAAATAATGCTGAACCGGAGACGACCGCATGAATACGCTCAAATAGACGTTCATTATGCCACTTGTTTCTATGGGATCGTTTGCAAATTGTATTTTTTGTACTACGAGCCTAAACCAAAACAGACCGCATTTGCGGTCTGTTTTGGTTTATCTTTTTATCTTCAAGAAATTCCTTTGAGCGAGGCTTTAAACTCGGTAGGCGTCATACCCGTGATGCGTTTGAAAACTCGGGAAAAATATTGCGGATTATCAAAGCACAACATATCGGAAATTTGCGCGAAATTAAGATTTCCCTCGCGTATGAGCTGTTTGGCTTGATTTATTTTTTGTTTGGTGAAGAAATTTGCTATAGTTTCTCCCGTTTGTTCGCGGAAAAGCTTACTCAAATAGCTTCTGCTATATCCTAATTCTTGGCATAGGTCGTTTACGTTAAAGGAGGAATCTGCTTTCTCCGTAAGAATTTGCTTTGCGGAACGGACCAAATGAGTTTCCATGCTCTCTTTTGTGGGGAAGAACGCAGGGGAATCTTTTTTTATAATATTGCGTATAATAAATATCAAAAGCTGTTCAAGATAGGTTTTTATCAATTGCTCTCCGCCGATAGTTGCGGAGCTTTTTTTTACAAGCTTGGGTATAACAACGGTGTTCCTTGGGACATAATAGGTGTTTTCGGCTTCCTTGATAATAGCGGAAATAAAGCCGAGGAGAGTTTTGTCAAGAACGGCGTGGTATTTTTCAAGATACTTTATTAAAGGAGAGTTACAGACGAAAGAAATTATAAAATAGTTAGGCTCTGAGCCCAAAGCTCTGATAGAATGGAATTCATTAGGCTTATGAAAAATGATCTCACCTTGCGAAAGCGCGATAGTTTCGTCATCGCGCCGTATCTCCACTCGTCCTTTGTCAATGTATACCATTTCCCAGAAATCGTGCTTTTCTCCCTCAAAAACAAACAATTTATCATATTCATTGTAATGGATGGTTACGACCTTTGAAATATTGACAACACTTTGCAGGTGTGTTTTAACGTAAGAAACTTTCATATTTATCCTCAAAAAATTTTGTTGTGTATAAAAGTGAACGTGTGTAATAAGTATATCACGAATACAAAACAAAATCAAGAGGAGAAGGGCATTTTTTTATACTTGACACTATTTTGCATATATTATATAATTTAACAAGTAATGAATAGTACCCGACGAGGAATATAAAAAATATCACGAGCAAGGCGAAGCTATATATCTGAAGCTTTTAATAATTGGCGTAATTATAGGTCATTGTCGCTTATAATTACGTCAATTTCTTCTTTCGGGCAGAGGTTGTTCAGATATACCTTTCCGAACTTACTTTTATCGCAGAGAAGAATGTTTTTCTTGGATCGTGCCATCATTGCTCTGCGCACATCGTTTTCTTCGGTTGAGCTATCGGAGGGAATACCCTCGTCTGACAGACCTCTGCAAGAGAAAAACGCAATATCTGCATTATAATGTGATATCGTATCTATGGCATCTCTGCCAACATATGAGAATGATCTGTTTATCATATTCCCGCCTGTGCAGATGTTTTTTATTCCAAGATGAGCAAGCAAAAGGGCCGCTCTCGCGCCACTTGTGATAACTATTATGTCCTTGAAATTTTTTAAGTGGGGAATTATACAATACGCGCTTGTCGAAGCGTCAAGCATGATAGTGCTTGAGTCTTTTACGTGCTTAACCGCTTCCTTTGCGATAGCGAGCTTTGCGTCACTCTGCTCGTCTATACGAAGAAAAAAGGGGATTTTTGTGTCGGCAGGTGCTCTTTTTATAGAGACCTTTCCGTGCATTCTCGTCACAAGACCGCGATTTTCAAGCTTGATAAGATCGCGTCTGAGGGTTGGCAGACTGATAAAAAGCTTGCTTGCAAGTATGTCGAGCGGCATGCTCTCTGTCTCCGATAAAAGTCCTATTATCTTTTCTTCTCTGTCGTATAATGGCATAAGCTTCTCCAATCAAAAAATGATTTATAAAATCAATTTAATTATCAAAACATGATCGATAATTCGTCTTTTAAATTATATATTGACAAAAAATGATTTATATAGTACTATTATAACAGTTAAAAGTCCAAAAGTCAACACGCTTTGGGGAGGAAAATATGAGTAAGTCAAGATTGATAAAAACCGAAAATTCGAATACTTTATGTGAATGCGGAAAGACGCACAAATCGGCACTTGAATATTTGGCTATAGGCAACGGAGCAATATCGGAGCTTCCTACTGTTATTGATATTTACGGCGCAAAAAGAGCGTTTTTGATATCCGATATAAACACCGACCGCGCCGCAGGAGACAAGGCAAGAGCGGTACTTACAGAAAAGGGAACGATATTTTCTGAATACGTATTTCAAAGTAAGGAGCTTGAGCCGAATGAGTGGGCGGTTGGTTCTGCTACGATAAAGTTGGACAAGCGCGCGGATATTCTTATCGGTATCGGATCGGGAACTGTAAACGACATATGTAAGATCGTCAGCAAAACGGCAAAAATTCCGTATGTTATCGTTGCTACCGCACCGTCTATGGACGGCTACGCTTCGGGAACGTCGTCTATGATAGTTGACGGTCTTAAGGTGTCGGTGAACTCAAAATGTCCCGAAGTCATAATCGGTGATACCGACGTTTTATGTAAAGCACCTGTAAAGATGCTCGTTTCGGGACTTGGAGATATGCTCGCGAAATACATAAGTGTCGCGGAATGGCGTATTTCAAATATTATAAACGGAGAATATTATTGCGAAAAGATCGCCAAGGACGTAAGAGACGCTCTTTCTGAATGTGTTCAAAATTCTGACGGACTCTTGAGGGGAGAGGTCGAAAGCGTGGAATCGGTCTTTCTCGGACTTGTTAAAAGCGGCTGTGCGATGGATCACGCGGGAGTATCAAGACCAGCCTCGGGTGTGGAGCATTACCTTTCGCACGTGCTTGACATGAGAGGTCAGGAGTTCGGCACTGCTGTGGAAACACACGGGATCCAGTGCGCCGTTGCTACACTATCCGCAGCAAAGCTGTATTATAAATTGAAGGAGCATACACCTAGTATCGATGTTGCGCTCAAATACGCCGCGGATTTTGAGTTTGATGCTTGGGCAAAGGAACTTGAGTCTTTGCTTGGCAAGGCATCTTCTCCCATGATAGCGGCAGAGGCAAAGGACGGAAAATACGATGAGGCAAAGCACGGTGAACGGATCAAAACGATAATCGGTAATTGGGATAAGATAGTTTCGATAATAAACGATGAGATACCTACGCCCGATACTTTGTCACAGTTGTTTAACGTTCTTGGCTTACCGCAAAATGTCAGCGATTTAGAGCCCGACGTATCTCTGCTTCCGAACATATTTAAGGCTACAAAGGATATTCGAGACAAGTACGTTTTGTCCAGACTTTTGTGGGATCTCGGAATTATAGAAGAGTACGCGGCTATGATAAAATAATAAAAATCCCGAATTTTTTATTCGGGATTTTTATAACTTATTGACACGAGGAAAAAAATTTGATAAAATAATATTTAGAAAAAATTTCAAAATTTTCTGATTTTGTTGAAAATTCAACAGACTTTGACGTATATATGATGTATAATATTATCAAAGATCTAAAGGAGATTTTGAAATGGAAATAGCATTTTTTGATACAAAGCCCTATGACATACCCTCTTTCGATAAATTCGGAGAGGAAAATGGAATAAATTTTAAATATTTTGAGACCAAGTTGAATGAGGACACGGTCGATCTCGCAAGCGGATTTGACGGAGTTTGCGCTTTTGTAAACGATACGGTAAACGATAAGGTCATAGATAGACTCTATGAATTAGGTGTTAAGGTCATCGCCTTGCGTTGCGCGGGATATAATAACGTCGACGTAAAGCATGCGTTCGGTAAGGTGCATATACTTCGTGTTCCCGCGTATTCGCCTTATGCTGTTGCGGAGCACGCTATGGCAATGCTTCTGACCTCGATACGCAGAATACACAAGGCGTATATAAGAACAAGAGATTTCAATTTCAGCCTTGTTGGAATGACAGGCTTTGATCTGCACGGCAAAACGGTAGGCGTTATCGGTACGGGACGCATAGGCAGAGTCTTTATCGACATATGCCGAGGCTTCGGAATGAATGTTTTAGCGTATGATAAATTTCACACGCAGGGACTTGATAACGGTGATACGGTCAGATACGCAGAGCTTGACGAGCTTTTTGAAAAAAGCGATATCCTCTCTCTGCATTGTCCGCTTACCGAAGATACCTACCATATTATAAATTCGGAAACGATAAGCAGATGCAAAAAGGGGGTAGTGATCATCAATACCTCTCGCGGAGCTCTCGTTGATGCCGAGGCACTTCTTACGGGTATAAAATCAAGAAAGGTCGGAGCTGCTTGTCTTGACGTTTATGAGGAAGAATCGGATTTCTTCTTTGAGGATTTCTCGGGTCATATATTAGAAGATGACGTTCTTGCAAGACTCATATCAATGCCTAACGTTATCGTAACGTCGCATCAAGCCTTTTTGACAGCGGAGGCTCTGTCGAATATCGCGGAAACAACGGTCAACAATCTTGTCGAGTTTTTCAAGAAAGACCAATGCGATAACGAGATCTGTTACAGATGCGGACTTGAGGGCGACTGCAACGGCGGCAAAAAATGTTTTTAAAAGAATAAAATAAATATATTTGGAGGATAATTATTATGTTAAACGAAAAAGTTCACGAGCTGCTTAACGCTCAGATCAACAAGGAATTTTATTCCGCTTATCTTTACTTGGATTTTTCTAACTACTTCAAGGCAAAGGGACTTGACGGATTTGCTAATTGGTACATGGTACAGGCACAAGAGGAAAGAGATCACGCTATGCTCTTTTACACCTATTTACAGAACGAAAATATGCCCGTAACTCTCGAGGCTATCGCAAAGCCCGATAAGGTATTTGACAGTCATATGTCCGTGCT
>JAZNEM010000081.1:0-21518 GCA_045588595.1 Eubacteriales bacterium | reverse complement strand
CTCAAACTCCCTCAAAAAACTTTCTAAAACAAGGTTTTGCATAGCCATAACGGCTACACAGTAAATTCTTTTCAGGAAAGTTTTTGCGGAGCTTTTTTCAAAAAGCGACATCGCATCCCCCCGATAAATCAAAATTTGAATATATTAAATGGCTTATAAAAAACTGCAAGAACCGTACGGCTCTTGCAGTTTTTTATTATTCATTCACCTTTTCAGGCTCTTCGTTCTTTTCTTTTTCGTTTTCTTCGTCTTCCACGGTAGACGGAGGAATCACCTTGACCGATATTTCGTGCGTCATCTGCTCGTCAGCCTCGGTTACACGAATGGAAAGATTCTGATATTCAAATGCGAAGTCAACGTCAGGAATATTTCCACAGACCTCGGAAAGCCAACCGTTCACCGTTATTGATGTAATATCTTCATTCTTCTCAAGAGAGAAATACTCGAAGAACTCATCAATAGAAACGCTTGAGAGAACCTTGTAAGTATCTTCGCCTACGGGAACTATCGTTTCGATGGCTTCATCTTGCTCGTCCCAGATCTCGCCAACGAGCTCCTCTATGATATCCTCCATCGTGACGATACCCGAGGTGCTTCCATACTCATTTACAACGATGACCATGTGCTTGTGCTTTTTCTGCATATCCTTGAAAAGAGAATCCAAGCGGATGGTCTCGGGTACGAATTCGGGCGGTAAAAGCACGTCATCGATATTGAAATCGGGCTCGGAGTGCTTGAGAAGATAGTTGCGCGTATGAAGAATACCAACGATCTTATCAAGGCTTTCGTAATATACGGGTATGCGTGAATATCCCTCTCTGCCAATAGTTTCAACTACCTCATGCTCGGGCATGTCGTAGGGAATAGCAACGACAGAATTTTTCTGCGTCATAATGTCCGCCGCAGAAAGACGTTCAAGCTTAAATACGTTTTTGATATATTCAATGTCATCCTGCTTGAGAGTTCCTTCGTCCGCGCCCGCATCGAGCATAACGACGATATCCTCCTCGGAGACCGATTCTTCTTTTGCATGAGGGTCAATGCCGAAAATACGAAGCACGAGGTTCGTAGATACCGACAAGAACCAGATTATAGGCTTTAATATCGTAGTAAGTACGGAGATAATACCGCAGACTGCATTTGCTAGCTTTTCCTTGTGGCGCATAGCTATGCGCTTGGGAACAAGCTCGCCGAGAACAAGGGTGAAGTAAGAGAGTATCAAGGTTATCAAGATGACCGATACGGTATCGATCATTCCGTAATGAGCGCTCGATAGGTTAAACAATTTTATCAAAGCAGATGTAAGCTTTTCCGAAAAGCTGTCGGCAGCGAAAGCCGAGCCCAAGAATCCCGCAAGCGTTATTCCAACCTGAATGGTAGAAAGAAATTTCGTGGGGTCCTCAATTATCTTTATCATCTTGCGAGCTTTTTTGTCGCCGTCTTCAGCAAGTGCGCGAACTTTTTTCTCATTGATAGAGATCAGAGCTATCTCGGTAGCCGCAAAGAAAGCGTTAAGTAGGATAAGGATAAGTTGCAATAATAATTGTTTAAAGATGTCCATAGTGTTTTTTGTGTTTGATTTTGCTTTATAGATCAAACACAGCGTCTGCATTTTTGCAGACATTATAACTCCTTTTTAAATAAGTATTTCCGTCCGATATTACGGATACGGATAGATTTTTGAAAAACGTTGTAGCAAACAAACGCAAAAAAGCATAGCCTGAGCCTAGATCGTGCGCAGGTTATGCTAAATAATTCGTATTAAGATATAAAACTGTTCAAGTTAGTACTTCGACAGTTCCCGTCTCCGTTATCCACAACGTTCTCCTTAATTTATTGACCCTTAAAGGCTCATATTGTAATGCATTATATCACAAACATATGCTTTTGTCAAGTGTTTTTATGAAAAATTAATTGTCCTTGTATTCTTTGAGAGCCTTTGCAAGCTGGTCGGGGCAGGAGGTAGGCTTGAATCCGCATTTGATACCTTCAAGGCGGGATATAGCCTCGTCAACGCTCATTCCTGCAACAAGAGCAGCTACGCCTTGTGTGTTTCCCGCACAGCCCCCCTCAAATTTGACGCTGACTATACGGTCTTCGTCGACCTCAATATGTATTCTTCTCGAACATACTGATTTTGTGTTGTAAACTATTTTTTCCATAGATAAAAATCCTTTTTATAAATTATTCTGCTTTGTAAAATCCGATAGGTGTGTAGTTTGGATATTCAAATGATAAATAAAGAGCGAAAGCGTATGCCTCTTCGCAGGGTATAGAAAATGTAAGATAGTGCTTGTAGAGGTCATGGTCGTATTCAAGCGATATCGTGTCTGTCTTTTGAGGGAAAGCAGAGAACTCATATGCGGCTTGTAAAAGCTCTGCAAGACGTTTGCCGTTTTCACGTGCTATTGAAAATTCAAAGTTGCACAAGGCGTCATTTTCTATTTTTTCAGGTGCGTTTTTTCCAATTAACGCAAAGCGTATACTCGATGCGTTATCTTCGTTTGTTTCAAGGGAAGTAGTTGCGCAAATATGTAGCTCATATCGGTCAAGAAGCGAGTAAAATCCGAAAAGCCGACCGTCCGACGAGTTTTCGATCGGAAGTATCGCATACTCGCAAACACCGCTTATAACGTCCTCACAAGCCGAAGCAAAAGACGGGGCGTACGAAAATTTAGCATTGCGTATAATGAAAGAAAAATTTTCAAAAGCCACGTCATTGTATTTGTTGCGGACATAGGATATTTTTCCGTGAGAGCCGGGCTGTGCACTCTCGTTCATTCCCAAAAGAGCAAAAACAGCCTCGCATTTTTTTGACATTGTCGGTTGATTTTTTTGAAGTACTTTGAAAAACGCGGCGCAAGCCACACCGTTATCGCTCGGCAAAAGTGATTTGAATTCCTCGTACACACTTGCGATGTTGTCAGTTTCTCGCGCAAGAAGCAAATGCTCCGCAAGGTTTTCTGCGCATAAGCGATATTGATTTTTTAGAAGCGAAAGACGTTCTTCGCAAAACTCGAGATTTTCGCGAAGCGTGTTTTTTATCTTCAGTTCACTCACGCGCAGTGTACCCTCCTTTTTTATTTTCAGAGCTTCATCAAAATATTAAAGCTGTCCTGCATAAAGCTTTGCATCTCTTCAGCCGAAAATTTCTTTTGTGAGAGCAGAGAAAGCTTATATACGTAAGACGCCATTTCCTTTGCCTTTTCCATATCGTAAGCGGCAAGGTCGCACATTTTTACCGTAAGAGGTGATGATGTGTTCAAAACGAGCGTGCTCTCAACAGGGAAGTCACCGCCCATATTGTAAAGGCGCATCATTTCTTCCATGCGGCGAGACTGCTCGGAAACGTTCAGTACAGCAGGGATCGAGGTGTCCTTGAGCGCGTCAAACTTCAGCGTTGTGCGCTCATCTAGGATATCCGCGAATATCTTTTTGAGCTCTTCGTTTTCTCCGACCTCTCCGTCACCCTTGAGAATATCACCTATCTCGGCATCAACACGCAAGAATTTTACGTTTTCCATGTATTGTTCAAGCATTGTCGCAAACTGCGTGTCTATGGGACGCTCAAACAGAGCTACCTTTATGCCCTCCGACTCAAACATAGAAATGTATTGAGCTTGAAGCGCGCGGTCGGTCGCATAATATACCGTGTTTTCGTGCTTTTCCTTTGCGTCTTCAAGATATTCGGAATAGGTCTTTTTCGTGCCGTCGGTCATGGGGATAAGCAAGGCTTTGCTTACTCTGTCGTAGAATTTCTTGTCCTTCATGCATGCGTATTCAACAAATGGAGCGATATCGTCCCATATCTTCTCGTAATTTTCTCTGTCTGTATTGCAAAGAGAGCAGAGCTTGTCCGCAACCTTCTTTACGATATGAGCTGATACCTTTGAAACGTAGGTGTTGGTCTGCAAATAGCTTCTCGAAACATTCAGCGGGAGTTCTGGGCAGTCAAGCACACCCTTTAGCATAAGGAGATATTCGGGAATGACCTCCTTTATGTTGTCGGCAACGTAGACCTGATTGTAATAAAGCTTTACCTGTCCCTCAATGCTCTCATATTCATTGGCAAGTTTGGGGAAGTAAAGGATACCCTTGAAGTTGAGGGGATAATCCGCGTTTATGTGAATGTGGAAGAGCGGGTCGCGGAAGTCGGAGAATAACTTTGAATAAAAGTCCTTGTAGTCTTCTTCCTCGCATTCCGAGGGATTTTTCAACCAAAGCGGACGAATATCGTTGATGGGAGTTGGCTCTTTTGCCGCCTCTCCGTCTTTGACCTCCTGCTCATTGCCGTCGTCAAAGTATATCTCAACGGGCATGAAGGAGCAATATTTTTCAAGCATGGAGCGTATCTTCGATGAGGAAAGATATTCGCGTTCAGCGTCAGAAATATGCATAATTACCGCTGTTCCGTGCCCCTCTTTTTCACAGGAAGAGGTCTCGTACTCACCGCTTTCGTCACAGATCCAATGCACCGCGGGCGCATCTGTATAGGAGCGTGTTATGACTTCAACGCGTTCGCTGACCATGAACGCTGAATAAAAACCAAGACCAAAGTGACCGATAATACCGTTCTTTGCACCGTCGGTCTCGTTTTCATACTTTTGAATGAAATCAACAGCACCCGAAAGAGCGATGCTGCAGATGTATTTCGTAAGCTCCTCCTCGGTCATACCGATACCGTTATCCTCAACGGTAAGCGTCTGCGCGTCCTTGTCTAAGGTAACGGTTATCTTGTAAGTCTCACCCTTGCTGTCTCTCATTCCGAGGGATTCGAGGCGCTTGAGTTTCGTAATTGCATCGGAAGCGTTAGAAACTATCTCTCGCAGAAAAATATCCTTTTCGGAATAAAGCCATTTTTTAATGATAGGGAATATATGCTCGGTATCGACAGAGATACCGCCTTTTTTAATATCGTTGTTTTGGGTAGTCATGGTTATTTGTTTTCTTCCTTTTCTTCAATTTTTTCTGTTTTTGGGGCTTGATTATTTTCGCCTTTTTTCGATTTTGTCTTTTTTATTATTCCGAAGAGCTTAAGAAAAAATTCTGAAGCTTTTCTGAACAGTCTTTGCGAGATGGTCTCGTGATGCTCGTGTGGGTCAACGAGCGAGTCGTCAGCGTAATATTCAGCGGTATCGGTAGGCATATCAGCTACTCGCAAGCGGTGGTCGATGAATTCCTTTCCGATAGCTATTCCCGCTGCGAATATCGGAACGCCGATTATCATTCCTATTATCCCAAAATACTCACCCATTATGGTGATGGCTATAATAACGCCGAGTGAACTTATGTTTGTGGAGTCTCCAAGAACTTTTGGTGCTATAATGTTGCCGTCTATTTGCTGTATTACGAGAATGAGAATGGCAAATATAAGCGCCTTTGTCGGATTTTGAATGAAAATGATTATAAATGACGGTATAGCTCCAAGGAAAGGACCGAATATCGGAATGATATTGGTCGTACCGATAATTACGGCAATAAGCGGAGCATAGGGGATATTGAATACGAGGAAGCATATAAAGGACACGCACATAATGATAAGCGCGTCAACAAGAACTCCCGAAAAATATCCACCGAAGTTTCTGTGAACTATGCGAATATATCTGTAAAGGCGTTTTCTTCCTTTGACTCCCAAAATAGCCGTGCTGAGCTTTCGAAATTGTGCTGAAAGACGCTCCTTTGAAATAAGCATATAAAGCGAGATAAAGAAAGCGAGGAATGTGTTCTTGAGTCCCGTACCGATGCCCGTGATAATGTGCATAGTTTCGTCATTTGAAGGCATTATCTTGCTTACAACCTTCATAAGCGCATCCTTCAACATTTCTCCGCTTAAAAGAGTTGCGTGTTCGGGATTGTCGGTAAACTTTACGATAATTCCGTTTAAAAGCTCTGCCGTCGTGGCAAAGTGCTCGTCAGCGTTCGCAACAAGAGTTGAGACGCTTTCTATGAGCGACGGTATCAGAATAGAGGCGAACGCGGCGAGTATAAGCAGAAGAGTTACATAGGTCATAAGTATAGATAGCACGCGTAAGACCGTATTTTTCTTTATTTTTTTGAATATCTTAAATTCATAGAGTTTGAGTATCGGATTCAAGAAATATGCAAGAGCTGCACCGAGAAGTATGGGCATAAGCACAGAGAATATTGCTGAAAAAACTCCGCTTACGTTCTTGCTGTTTACAATGACAAATACGCAGACGAATATGATAGCGCAAACAAGTATACGTATAGCAGATTTTTTGTTGGTCTTATCTTCACTGCCGTTCATCGTTATCAATTTCCTCCGTTTCTTCAGAATTATCGTTTTTCGCGTTTTGAGTTTTTTTCTTTTTGCGGGTAAACAATTTTGATGTTTTTTTCAATATCAAGCTTACGCTTCTGAATATTCTGTGTGAGATAGTCTCGTGATGCTCATGCGGGTCGACGAGTGAATCACTCGCATAATACTCCGCAATGTTGGTCGGGAGCTCTGTCTTTCTCAAACGAGTATCGATAAGGTCTTTAACGATAGCTATAAACGTTGCAAACACAGGAACTGCAACTACCATACCGATAATACCGAAGCAGCCTCCGATAATTATGGCGACTATGACCGAAATGGAGCTTATACCCGTGGTTTCACCAAGCATTTTAGGACCTATCACGTTTCCATCGATTATCTGTATGATAAGCACCAGAATAACAAACGTGAGTGCTTTTTTTGGATCTGCGATAAAAATTATCACAAACGATGGGATCGCACCCAAAAAAGGTCCGAATATGGGGATAAAATTCGCCGCGCCCACTATAACGGCAACGAGCACTGCATATGGAATACCGAAGAGGGAAAAAACAATAAGACCGATAAACATAACTATAAGTGCATCTATGGATTTTCCGACAAAGAAATTTCCAAACGTTATGTGAGCAATGCGCAGATACTTGCGGAATCTTTTACGCTTGTCCGTTTTTAAAACAGCGGCAGAGAGTTTGCGCGACTGCGCCTTAAGACGTTCCTTTGAAACGAGGATATAGATAGATATAAACAAGCCGAGAAATGCATTTTTAAGTCCTGCAAAGAGGGCAGGACCGTATTTTGAGATGTACGCCATGACGGTATCGAAAATGTCTCCCGAGAAGGAGAAGAATTTCATTATCGTGTCCGATATCTGTTCGGTGCTGATATATTCCGAAAAATCGTTGTTTTTTGTAAATTTAACGATAAGCGAATTTACGTATTGAGCGGTCGAGATAAGATAAGAGTCCATCTTTTCTGCGAGGTCAGTGATGCTGCCAATAAGCGCGGGGATTATCAAAAGTCCGAAAGCAACTATTAAAAGCAACGCAAATGCGTAAGTAAAGACTAGCGAAAGCGCGCGCAAAAGCTTTTTGTTTTGCATCTTTTTCAACACCTTAAACTCAAAAAGCTTGAGTATGGGATTTAGCATGTACGCAAACGTAAAGCCGAGTATTATAGGTGTGAATACCGAAAGAACAGATGAGAGCACTCCTCCGATAGCCGAAATATTTATGAGCAAATAGAAAATAACGAAAAATACCGTGCAAACGGCTGCGATAGAAAGTATGCTTTTTTTACCTTCCTTGTTGAACATATTATCGCCTCTTTTCGATGTTAAACGGATTTTATTTAAAAATTGCCATGATAACAAAATATAAATACTTATTATATTATATAACCTTTTTCTATATTGGTCAAGTAAATAACATAAAATTTACACTTTTAAAATAAATATCACATATTTTTCTTGAAAAAATTTAAAATTTATGGTATTCTAAAAGTGTATTAAAAAACACGCAAGGAGAAACGTATGAAAACGGTAACTAAAAAAGGCTATGCAAAAATAAATCTTCACCTTGATATTAGGGGCAGAACGTTTGACGGTTATCATCTTGTAGAGACTGTTATGCAAAGTATATCCTTGTGCGACGATGTAACTCTTTCTCTGCGTGATGACGGAGTTTTTTCGCTTTCGTGTAACGTAGAGGGAGTGCCGACAGATGATAAGAATCTCGCAATAAAGGCGGCTCTTGCTTTTCGTGAGAAAACGCGAGTAAGATGCGGTGCGGATATAGTAATAAATAAACGTATTCCAATGGCTGCGGGAATGGCTGGCGGAAGTACGGATGCCGCAGCTACGCTTCTTTGCCTTAACGAAGCATGCGGAAATATCCTTTCGATAAAAGAGCTGTGCGATCTGGGAGCTACTCTTGGTGCAGACGTTCCTTTTTGTATCGTAGGCGGAACGGCGTATGCCGATGGAAAGGGAGATATCCTTCACGATTTTATAAAAATGCCCGATTGCTATATTCTTGCCGCTTGCGGAGGAGAGGGCGTGTCGACTCCGTTTGCATATAAGACACTTGACTCTATGTATGCCGATTTTCTGGATAAAAGTGTTTATATCCCTCGCGGAACAGAATCACTTTCACAGGCTATGAGTAAGGGCGACCTTACTTTGATAGCTAAGGCTACTTATAATATTTTCGAAGAGCCTATACTCGCGCTTCGACCGATCGCAAAAGATATAAGAGAGACTATGAAAGAGGGTGGAGCACTCGGTGCGATGATGAGTGGGAGCGGACCGTCTGTGTTCGGAATTTTTGCGGATAAAGAGTCTGCCTATCAAACGGCAAAAATGATATGCAAAAAAGGATATTTTGCCGAGGTCTGCAGACCTGTATGAAATACGAGTGGAAACGTTCGAGAACAATCTTTTCAAGAAAGTTCTCGAGCTCTCAAAGAACCTCTTCAAAGAAGTTTTTGATTATCCCTTTTTGTTTTGTGGTAATTGAATGAAACGGACAGTCGAGGACGTCTGTCCCTACAGAGTTAAATGAAAATCGAACGTTTTTTCGTCGCCTTACGGCGAGCGATATACAAACGATCTTCTCCATACCTTGTAGGGACAGGCGTCCTCGACTGTCCTAAAAGCAAACAAACTTGATAAAAATAAGATATAGGACTATAAATCTTCCTGTTTGGTTTTCTTTTTGGTTACTTTTTCTTTTTTAAAAGAAAAAGTAACACGCGTCCCCAAAAGACGAAAAAAGTCAAAGAAAAGAGGATAATAATCGTTGACAAAAAGGTTGATTCGTTGTATAATAAATAGTGTATACTTTTTTGCCGCGGAAAACGATTTTTCACGCGGACAAGCATTATAAAAAATAACGAAAAAACATATATAAACGGAGGCATAAAGCCGTGTCACATAGAACCGAAATAGAAAGTTACGCCGAGGAGATGGCAAAAAGGAAAAAAACGGTAATGACCGCTATAAAGGTGATAGCCGCTTTGCTGGCTGTAGCATTACTCGCAACGGCAGTGTTGGTAGTCGTTGATATAGTAAACGATAACGTATCGTCCGAAAAAGAGGGCGAAAAGGGAGCGTCATATATTCAGCCCACGCAGGGAAAAAAGGTTACGGTAAAGCAAGGGGCGACCGTATCTTATTACAGCCTCGTCACCGTTGATGAGAAGTATGCAAGCTATCAGCTTGACGTCGACAGCTCAAAGGTAGACCTTAATAAACCGGGCAGCTATACCGTTACTTATAAGCTTTTGGACTCGGACGGAAAAACCATCTCAACGTATAAGCTTACGATCGTCGTTGAGGAGATAGACGAGGACAAGCAGGCACTTTTTGCTCTTATAAAGACAAAAGCCGATTCTATAGGACTTACCGAGGAAGCGGTAAAGAGTATGACCAAGGAGCAGATAGTCAGAAAGATATATGACTATGTAAAAGACCCGAGCGCAACCGCAAATGATGCTAATATTCGTTTCACGGACGAATCAAATATTCCCGATATCAATAGAGATAATTGGGAGACAGATTGGGTCAAGGAAGCGACTATGGCACTTATGTCTACCAATATGAAGGGCGACTGCTATACCTATTACTCCGTGTCAAAAGCATTCTTTGAATACTTTGAGATAGAGAACGTTGGTATTCGCAGAGGAGCTGATGCGGCTTCGAGCGGCACACATTTTTGGAGTGTAGTAAATATAGGAACTGAAAGTGCGCCTAAATGGTATTATTACGATGCTACAAGACTTGCGGGTAAATTTGCTTTAGACCAAACAAAAGATTCTTGCCTTATTACGCTCGCAAAACTTGAAAGCTATGTTTCTTCAGACGGACAAGAGGGATTTTATCATTTTGATCCCAAGGATTACCCCACTGCCGAAACCACGGCTCTTAAATGATAGCTATGCAGAAGAATATACTTGAATACTTGGAAAAAACAGCGGCGCGTCTTCCCGATAAGCTTGCTTTTTCAACGGGCAAAGAGGGAATGACTTTCATTGAGGTCAGCCGCGGCGCGAGAGCTATCGGAACGTTTCTTGCGAAGAACGGATTTTGCGGAGAGCCGATAGTAATATTTATGGATAAGCACCCCCGCACAGTTACAGCGTTTTGGGGAGCAATATATGCGGGCTGCTTTTACGTTTGTATCGACGAGAAAATGCCTGTCTCACGAATAGAAGCAATATTCAAAAGCCTCTCTCCGAGAGCGCTTATATGCGACAAAAAGAACGAAAAAACCGCGAAAACGCTCGGAGTTGAGAACGTTTGGCTTTACGACGATATAGCACAAACGCAAGAGAATACCGAGCTTCTTGACGAAATTCGAGCGCATCAGTGTGATACCGACCCGATATACGTCGTGTTTACGTCGGGCTCAACGGGAGTGCCGAAAGGAGTCGTTGCTTGTCACCGTTCGGTCATCGACTATACAGAAACGTTGTCGAAAGCGCTCGGATTTTCGGAGGATACGGTCTTTGCAAATCAAACTCCGCTTTATTTCGACGCGCCCTTAAAGGAGCTTATGCCTACGCTCAAATTCGGCGCGACGACTTATTTTGTACCGAAAATGCTTTTTTCGTTCCCCGTAAGACTGCTCGATTATCTTGACGAAAATAATATAAATACTGTTTGTTGGGTCGTGTCCGCATTCGTGCAGATATCGTCACTCGGCGCGCTTGAAAACAGAACGCCAAAGACCTTAAAGAAAATTGCTTTCGGAAGCGAGGTGTTCCCGCGCAAGCAGTACGATATATGGAGAAAGGCTCTGCCAAACGCGGAATTTTTCAATCTTTACGGGCCTACCGAGGCAACGGGAATGTCGTGCTATTGGAAAGCCGAGCGCGAGCTTTGTGAAAACGAGCCGATACCTGTCGGAAGCCCCTTTGATAACACCGATATCATTCTTCTTAACGATAAAGACGAAAGAGCGGAGATCGGTGAGCATGGAGAAATATGCATACGCGGTACTTGTCTCACACTCGGATATTATAATAACCCCGAAAAGACCTCCGAGGTCTTCGTTCAGAATCCGCTTAATAAATTCTATCCCGAGCTTATATACAGAACGGGAGATATCGGACGTATAAACGAATACGGTGAGCTTGTGTTCGTCAGTCGTAAGGACTCACAGATAAAGCACATGGGACACAGAATCGAGCTTGGGGAGATAGACTCTGCCGCTCAAAAATGCGAAAGTGTGCGCAGAACGTGTTGCGTTTACGACTCTGATGCGAAGCGTATAGTTTTGTTTTACGTCGGAGATATTAACGAGAGTGAGCTTTCCGCATTTCTCGCAGGCTATCTGCCACGCTATATGATGCCCGCGGCTTGTGTAAAGCTCGACACTATGCCCCTTACCGATAACGGAAAGACCGACCGCAGAACGCTAAAGGAAAAAGCCGCGGCACTGTAAATAACTTTCCGAAAAATTGTATATCCGAAATGGTTATCAAATAAATAAATTGCAAGAAAGTTTTTGCGGAGCTTTTTTCAAAAAGCGACATCGCGTCTCCACAAATAAAAATATCAGGAGAAATCAAAAATGGAACAGCTTCTTAATATACTTTCCTCACTTCACCCCGAGGTTGACTTTGAAAATACCGAGGATCTTGTTGATGATGGAATACTAGACTCACTTGACATAGTCGCGATAGTTACCGAGATAGATGCCGAGATGGGCGTTTCTATACCCGCAGAAGAAATAGTGCCCGAAAACTTCAATTCTGTCAAGGCTCTTATGGAGCTCATAGAACGCTTGGACGAAGAATAAAATAAGGGAGATACACGATGCTGTTTACCTCCTATGGATTCATAGCTTTCATAGCTGTGCTTTTTCTCGTTTATTATATATTTCCGAGGAAATATCAATGGTGTCTGCTGCTTTTGGCAAGCTATATATTTTATGCGTTCGCAGGACTTGATTCACTTGTATTTATACTCGTGACCACGCTGTCGTCGTATACGGCAGCTCTTATAATGGGGCGTATGCGCTTCCACGAAAACGAGTATATAGAGAAAAACAAAGAAAGTCTTGATAAGGAAGCTAAAAAAGCTTACAGAGCAAAGCAGAGAAAACGCCGCTTTCCTGTACTTGTCGCAGGACTCGTATTTAATTTTGGAATACTCGCGGTAATAAAATATACGGGATTTGCAATATCCAACTTCAATTCAATGATCGGAGCTTTCGGCAAAGAGCCGCTTGCTATACCCTCGTTGCTTTTGCCGATGGGAATATCCTTTTACATATTTCAATCGATGGGATATCTTATCGACGTATACAGAGGAAAAGCCGAGCCCGAGAAAAACGCGGCAAGATTTGCTCTTTTCGTCTCGTTCTTTCCACAGCTCGTGCAAGGCCCTATCTCTCGTTTTTCAGACCTTGCTCCGCAGTTGTTTGCTCCGCATAAGTTTAACGGAAAGAGCTTTACCTTCGGAATTCAGAGAATACTTTGGGGTTATTTTAAAAAACTCGTTATAGCGGATAGAATAGTCACTCTTATGACTACTATGCTAGACGAACCGAGCGATTATAAAGGCGCATACGTGCTTTTGCTCATTGTCGTTTATTCCATACAGATATTCGCTGATTTTACGGGCGGTATCGATATTACCATAGGTATCGCGGAGGCTCTCGGAATACGCCTTGCGGAGAACTTCAAGCACCCGTTTTCGTCAACGTCCACAAAAGAATATTGGAACCGTTGGCATATTACAATGGGAAGCTGGTTTAACGATTACGTTTTCAATTCGCTTTCTGTGTGCGGTCCTATGAAAAAGTTCTCTGCATTTTCAAGAAAGCACTTTGGAAAGGCACTAGGCATGAGAGTTCCCGTGTATATTTCCACCATTGTTACATGGTTCTTAACAGGACTTTGGCATGGAGCAGGTTGGAATTTTATCGTCTGGGGACTTCTTAACTGTGCGGTCATACTTATCTCGCGCGAATTTGAGCCGCTTTATAAAAAGTTCAGAAACAGATTTCCAAAGCTCGTTGCAGCCAAGGGATATTATTTCTTCTCGGTCGCAAGAACCTTTTTGCTCATGGGAATAATACGCTCGCTTGACTGCTACCGTGACGTAGGACTTACCTTCAAGCTTTGGGGAAGTATGCTTACGACCTTTAATTACGGTACGCTTTTCGGCGGCGGAATACTTGATCTTGGACTTGCAATTTCGGATTTCATTATCATAGCGGTAGCCGTTGCGACAGTCTGCTTTATAGGCGTAGTTACACAAAAGAGAGACGTAAGAGAAGTGCTTTACGAAAAGCCGCTATTGAACGCAACGCTTGCCGTCGTGCTTTTCATAGCTATCATACTTTTTGGCGCGTACGGTATAAATTACGACGCAACCCAGTTTATTTATAATCAATTTTGATAATAAAGATATTAAGTGGATATTAGTGGATATTAAATGAAAAAAAGAATTATCATAACGGTCTGCGCAATACTTGTAACCGTGATACTTCTCGGATTTTTACAAGCACTCGTAAGACCGAAATATACCGATAACAGAGAAGGCGCTTTGGTCGGTGAGTATTACGGCTCGACCCTTGACCACGACGTAGTTTTCGTCGGGGATTGCGAGGTATATGAGACGTTCGTTCCCGCAATATTGTGGGAAGAATACGGAATAAAGTCGTACGTCCGCGGAAGCGCGCAGCAGCTTCCTTGGCAGTCGTATTATATGCTTGAGGACGTTTTCAAACACGAAAAGCCCAAAGCCGTCGTATTCAATGTTTACTCCTTGAAATACGGAAAGCCGCAGAGCGAGGAATTTAACCGAATGACGCTCGACGGAATGAAGTGGTCGAGTTCAAAATGGAATGCGATAAAAGCTTCTATGACCGAAGAAGAAAATATGCTCGACTATATCTTTCCGATATTGAGATATCATTCGCGTATAACCGAGCTTGGCAGTGACGATATTCGTTATATGTTTAAGCAAACGCCGAGCGTTTCGGATAGCGGATACCTTATGCAAACGGAGATCGTTCCGATGACTTTCGACCAGAGTGAGCTTGTGCGAGGACTTTCTGATTATACTCTGCCAAATACCGCAATGGAGTATCTTGATAAAATGCGAGAGCTTTGCCGCAAGAACGGAAGCGAGCTTATACTCGTAAAAGCACCGACAAACTCATGGAGATATTGGTGGTACGACGAGTGGAACGCGCAGATAGAGGAATACGCAAAGAAAAACGGACTTGTGTATTATAATTTCATTCCTAAATGTGATAATATAGGTATAGATTGGACGACCGATACCTATGACGAGGGAGCGCATCTCAACGTTTACGGCGCGGAGAAAATGACGAGATATTTCGGAGAGATACTTAAAAACTCACACGGATTTAACGCATCTACCGAAAGCTCGGAATGGGACGAACTTGTGAAAATTTACCACGAGCGCAAAAAACAGATGGAAGAACAAAATAAATAATAAAAGGAATTGATTATTATGAAAAAGATCGCAAAAATTTTATTGGCACTTACTCTCGCGCTTTTGCTTGTTTTGGGCGCAGTTGCTTGTGACAAGGGCGACGAAAATAACAATGACCAAAATGAAAACAACGTAGTGGAAAACGACAAGGGCAAGGACAAGGAAAAAGAGACTGAAAAAAAGGACGTAGGTGTTTTTGCGGTCAGATATAAGGGCACTAATATCGAGCTTGGCAGCAACGCAGCTCCTATCCTCACTAAGCTCGGCACACCCCTTTCTTCTAACTTCGTGGCCTCTTGCGGAGAGGGAGCTGGCGACCAGTGGGTCTACGCGTATTCCTCAATATTCGTATATACCGTTAAGGACGGGGAAGAGGAAATAATCGACGCAGTAAAGCTACGCGACGATATTGCAGATACTTCAATGGCTATTCGTATCGGCGCAACCAAGACGAGCGTAAAGAATGCTTACGGCTCAAAGCTCGTTGAAAAGGAAAATCGTCTTTTGTACACCGAGGGCTTCCACGTAATAGAATTTTCAATAGATTCGAACGACAAGGTAACGGGAATAGAATTAAGAACCGAAGCTAACTGAATATAAAAAAAGACCGCTCTCACGCAAAGCTTGTGAAAGCGGTCTTTTGCTTTTTTGTTTATATGTTCAAGAATATTATCGATATGATTCCCAAAAGCATGGCGAGATTTTGTTCTTTAGTCAGTTTTTCTTTGTAGAGAAATACCGATACGAGCCAAGTAACAACAATACCTCCCGCCGAGATTATAGGGAACATGACGGATTTGTTTATCATGGTCGATGCTATCATAACGAAAAGATTTGCCGCGCCGTTTGCCACACCGCAAATTATCATGAAGTGAGCGCCTTTTTTCAATGACGGAAGTATTTGTGGCCTTTCGTAAAACAGGGCGAATAAGAGAAACGCAATAAAAACTATTCCCAACGCTATCGCCATAAAAGTTTTATCGTAAGCTCCGTTAAATTGCTTTGTCTGTTCGGTTTGTATTATCGCGCAAGTACCGTTGCCTATAAGCGATAAGGCTGCAAATATAGCCCATTTAAACGTTATTTTTGAGTCGTCCTTTTTTGCGTTTATAAGAACTATGCTTATTACAAGGAGGGTAAGACCTATATATAGCCAAACAGTAGAGCTGTCACCGTCAAAGATAAGACCGTATAAGGCAGGAAGTATCAATGAATAGGAAGTGACGAGCGACGTAAGCGAGAGTGAGCCGACTTGTATTGCAAGAAAAGTAAATAGCACCGTGCAAAAATACGACGTGGCAAAACCCAAAATAAAGGGAAGAGAAGAAAATGAAAAAGGAAGCTTGAAACCGCTTATGACAAAGAAAAACATACAAGCGATGAGTACGGAAAACGCATTGAATACAAATACGTTTTTGCCGCTCGTTTTGTTGTTAAAAGCTTTTTTTGTTATGCTTTGAGCCGAAATTCCTATAATTATAAGTATTAAATAGGAAGCTGAAAGTAAGTTCATAAAACCTCCGTTTTTATTGTGCTTATTATGTTTTCAAATTTTAATTTATCGAACAGTTTAATTTGACAAAATGGATACGCACGAATGAAACGGTTATCACCAATACTGCGCGATAACCCGCAATTTGTTTGATTGATTATATTATTACAAATTTAATTTATTATACCGCCATATTCAAAAAAAGGCAATACGACAGCTTTCCTTTTTTGTTGTCTTTTCTTCCTGTTTTGGAAAAATAACAAAAAATCGATTGACAAAACGTAAGGTTTATAGTAATATAGAGTCAGCCGCGGATACGGAAATAAATATTGCGAGGAATACCGTGAAAATAAGTTATAATATAGAAAAGCTAAAGAGTATCATAGACGACCTTGGAGAAGTTACGGGGGTAACTCTTGCAATTCTTGATCATAATTTCAATTTTTTATATACGCGTGAGCGCAAGGACGAAGGGGACGAATTTTGCAAATGTATACACAGTATCGGAGATTCCCGAATAGATTGTATGCGTTCCGATGAGGATATGCTTCTGAAATGTAAGCAAACAAAAAAATACGTGTCACATATATGCCACGCGGGACTTATAGATGCGGTAGTGCCTATATTGAAGAACGGAAATATCGCGGGATATGTTATGGTAGGAAGATTGCGTCCGACAAAAGAATTTGAGCCAAATAAAGAATTGTTTTCAGATGATATAACGCTTTGGAGGTCGCGGTACGAAAAGCTTTCGTATCTGTCCGAAGGTCAGCTTCAAAGCTTTGTAAATCTCTTGTCGCATATCCTTTTTGAGAACGCCATACAGATAGATTACGGAGAGGTCGTCGATAAGGCTGTTGCGTATATAGAAGAGAATATATCCGAGCAGATGACCATAGAGCTTTTATCAAGCGAACTTTTTGTGTCTAAAAACAAACTTTACGAAGGGTTTCACAGTTATTTTGATTGTACTGTAAACGAGTATATCACTCGCAGAAGAATAGAACTTGCAAAGAGCATGTTAGCTTCAACCGACCGAACCGCAGAGGATATAGCGGCAGCGGTAGGACTTAAAAATTATTGCTATTTTTCAAAGCTCTTCAAAAAACGCGTAGGCTTTTCGCCGAGCAAATACAGAAATCAAAACAAAAAAGGTTGAGTCAAAAATTGACTCAACCTTTTTTTCTTTTTACTTCATGTACTTTGCAAGGAAGTCCGCGCTCATCTTAAGACTGTTGAAGGGAGAACCAACGAAGTTAGTATCCTGTTCAACAACGTAAGACTTTACGCCGATCTTTTCAGCGGTCTCCATAATAGGATCCCATGTGAGATTTCCGTGTCCGACCTCGGTGATGTAGGGGAGGAATTTCTTTGATATGGGATCGTATTTCATAGACATATCCTTAAGGTGAAGAATGTCGATCCTGCCCTTGAGCTTTTCAAGCCATTCGCAAACGTCAGCACCGCCCGCCGCGAGCCAGCAGGTGTCAGCAACGAATGTAATGTTTTCGGGGTCAAATTCTTCAACGAGAATATCCATTATCGTCTTGTATCCGTCAACTCTTGCAAATTCAAAATTGTGGTGGTGATATGTAAGCTTGAAACCTTCCTTTGCGTACATTTCGGCAGCCTTGTTGTAATCCGCAACAAATTTATTAACAGCCTCAAGCGTAAGGCTGCTCCTGTCAATGGGCATACTTCCGATACCGATATTCGTGGTGTTCCACATACGGTGAATCTCAATAGTTCTTTCAGGATCATTTATGATCTTTTTGAGATCGTAGTGCGTACCAACAACAGAGAATCCATGCTTTGCCATGATCTCACCAAACACCTTTTCATCTAATTCATTAGAGAAAGTGTGAGCCTCGGAATAACCCATCTTTGCAAGTCTTCCAAAAGTGAAATCCGCAAGCTCGGGATCTCTGAGATAATCTCTGACGGTATAGAGCTGAACGCCAAGCTTTTTAAACATAATTTTAATACCTCCAAGTATGTTTTTAAACTAAAATAATTATAACATATAAAAAATATAAAAGCAATACTTTTGAAAAAATTAAGATTATTTATGTATTGAAAAATATAAAAGTACTGAAAAACACAAATTTTGACATTAAAAGTTGGTGAATTCAAGTATATACCGATAAATTAGCACAGTTCATAAATAATTAACAAAAAAATTGCGAGAAAATTTCAAAAAACTCTTGACAAAAGAGCGAAAACGTGATAAATTTTATACAGTGGTTAGCACTTAAAGCGAAAGAGTGCTAAAAACACTAAAGAATAGCGAAGGAGGCAGACAGTTGAGTACAGATGTAGTAAGCAAAAATGGACTCAGTGAGAGAAAAAAGCTTATACTTAAAGCTATTGTTGAGGCTCATATAGAGGGCGGAGAGCCTGTAGGCTCTAAATATATAATGCAAAGCGATCTTCTCACCTGTTCTTCCGCAACTATCAGAAACGAGATGGCGGAGCTTGAACAGCTCGGTTATCTTCAACAGCCTCACACTTCGGCGGGAAGAGTGCCAAGTGAAAAGGGATACCGCTTTTATGTCGACAGTCTAGTGGAGCAATACGCCAAAACGACCAGAGAGGTAGCGCAGATCGGACAGATAATGAAAGTAAAGATGTCCGAGATCGATCAGATACTCGAAACGGCGTCAAAGCTCGCGTCATCGATGACAAATTACACAGGTATCGCGATAAAGCCGCGCGCATCTGCAGTTACAATGCAGAAATTTGAAATGATACGCATCGACGATAACAACTTCGCAATGGTCATGATAACGTCGGGAGGCACTGTAAAGACCAAAAAGGTCTCCGTTATGTCAACCGTTACGGAAAAGGGACTCAGAAAGCTTTCGGATATCTTCAATCTCGCGTTGTGCGGACTCAGTGCCGATATGATAACACTTCCTATAATAATGGAAATGGAAAACGAGATGGGAGATGAGGCATACCTCGTAAATCCTTCTGTAAAATGCGTTTACGCGGTAATGAGCGAGATAGACGGCGGAGAGCTTCGCTTGTCGGGTATCAATCATCTTCTTAAATATCCCGAGTATTCGGATACCGAAAAGCTCGGTCAGCTCCTCGGAACTCTTGAGAGTCAGGACGAGATACTCGACCTTGTATCACAGCCCGAGACCGACGATATAAACGTGCTTATCGGTTCGGAAAGTCCCGTTAAGGTCATGAATAATTCTTCGCTCGTGTTCAAGCCGATCAAAAAGAACGGCAAAACGGTCGGAGTTATCGGAGTGCTCGGACCTCGCCGAATGAATTATAAGCAGGTCTTGCAGACGATAGACGAGATAAGCGGAAGCATTTCGGGAATGATAAACGAAGAGCCCAATAACAAGATAGCACCCGCAAAGGAAGAAAAAGAAGGAGGATAAAATGGAAGAGAATAAGAATACCGAATTTGAGACAAATGAAGATATGACGGAAGAGATAAAGACCGAGGCAGATGCCGATGAAGAAATATTTGATACCGTTTCAGAGGAGGCGACTGAAGAAAAGACCTCGGGAAAAGAGAAAAGAAAGGCTAAAAAGAGTGAGGCAGAGACGGCAAAACTTGAAAAGGCACTTGCCGAAAGCGCCGCTGCTCTTGCGGAAGCAAACGACAAGTATATGCGTGTGTGCGCGGAATACGACAATTTCCGCAAACGCTCGGCAAAGGAGCGCGAGGGAGTGTATGCCGATGCGTATATAGACGCGCTGACGCAGATACTTCCAATACTCGATAACCTTGAGAGAGCCGCACAGTATAGCGGAGAGGACGCAGAGCATCCTCTTGCCAAGGGACTTGAGCTTACACTAAAAAGCTTCAAGGAAGTAATGGAAAAGATGGGTGTGTGCGAGATAGAAGCACTCGGAAAGCAATTCGACCCCAACGTCCATAACGCAGTAATGCACGTAGACGATGAAAATTACGGTGATAACGAGATAACCGAGGTCTTTATGAAGGGATATATCCGCGGAGACAAGGTACTTCGTTACTCAATGGTAAAGGTAGCAAACTAAAAGCAAACTTAAAATGAAAGTTTTGCCGAACTTAAAACGGCTAATAATATAAAAACAAAACCCATAAAGGAGGATTTAATCATGGGAAAGATCATTGGTATAGATTTAGGTACAACAAACTCTTGCGTAGCGGTATTTGAAGGCGGCGAGCCTATCGTAATACCCAACCCCGAAGGAGCGAGAACGACTCCCTCGGTAGTAGCATTTACAAAGACGGGAGAGAGAATGGTAGGTCAGGTCGCAAAGCGTCAGGCTATCACTAACCCCGACAGAACAGTTATCAGTATCAAGCGTGAAATGGGCTCTGCTTATAAAAAAGAGATAGACGGCAAGTCTTATACTCCTCAGGAGCTTTCCGCAATGGTTCTTCAGAAGCTTAAGGCAGATGCGGAGGCATACCTCGGAACGAGCGTATCGCAGGCGGTAATCACCGTTCCCGCATATTTCTCCGACGCGCAGAGACAGGCAACCAAGGACGCAGGTAAGATCGCGGGACTTGAAGTTCTTCGTATAATCAACGAGCCCACCGCCGCAGCTCTTGCTTACGGTATGGATAAGGAAGCAGACCAGAAGATCATGGTATTCGACCTCGGTGGCGGTACGTTCGACGTATCCTTGCTTGAGATCTCCGACGGTGTATTCGAGGTTCTCGCTACCGCGGGTAACAATAAGCTCGGAGGCGACGACTTCGACCAGAGAGTTATCAACTGGATGGTTGATAAGTTCAAGGCAGAAAACGGTGTTGATCTCCGTAACGATAAGATGGTAATGCAGAGACTTAAGGAAGCTGCAGAGAAAGCAAAGATCGAGCTTTCGGGTATGACGAGCACCAACATCAACTTGCCCTTTATCACGGCAACCGCGGCAGGACCTCTCCACTTTGATGCAACTCTTACCAGAGCAGAGTTCGACCGTATCACCGCAGACCTTGTAGAAGCGACAATGGGACCGACAAGACAGGTTCTTTCCGATGCGGGACTTAGCGTTTCCGAGGTCGATAAGATACTTCTCGTTGGTGGTTCTACAAGAATTCCCGCAGTTCAGGAAGCAGTTAAGAAGTTCCTTGGCAAAGACGCGTTCAAGAAGTCGGATCGTAGCCATGTCGTTCTGTGAGCCAAGGAGTTGGTTTTCCTAATTGTCTTCCAAAGACCGCTTGGCCTCCGACTTAGATACTTCTCGTTGGTGGTTCTACAAGAATTCCCGCAGTTCAGGAAGCAGTTAAGAAGTTCCTTGGCAAAGACGCGTTCAAG
>JAZNEM010000080.1:0-12254 GCA_045588595.1 Eubacteriales bacterium | reverse complement strand
GAAGTCTATACTTTTGCCCAAATTTGTATTTTTTCGTTCAAGGCTACGCCTTTCTCTCAAAAATACAAATTTATTATTCTATTGTTTTTACTATCTTTTTTACAAGTGTTGCACTTCGTATTATAACATACCCACCTCCCTTTACACAAGGGAGCTTTTTTACGTTCATTTATGCCTTGTCAATTTTCCTGACAAGCACTGCATTTGTGGACACAAATGCAAAAATACGGTATACCTCTTTCGAGATATACCGTATTTTTGAAAACTGTCCTTTATGGTACGCTCCTAAAAGACTGACTTTTTTGTATTGACACAATTTAATAATTCGCGCGTGGACCGCCTATATATTTCGGACGGGTACGGGCGCAAAGAATGTTTGCTTCTCCAATCTTTTTTACCGAAAGGCGAACAGGCACGGCTACCTCTCGAAGATGCATACCGATAAGCGTGCCACCAATATCTATTCCCGCATGAGCGCGCACGTGCTCGATAGCTACAGGCGCGTCAAAACGCTCGTAAGCGGTCGTTGCGAACGAGCCCCCTGCCTTAGCCACAGGTCTTACACAAACGGGCTCATAGCCGTATTTTTCGGCGCAGGAGTGCTCTACGATTATCGCTCTGTTAAGATGCTCGCAACACTGTGCGGCAAGAAATATTCCCTTTTCCTTGAGTATAGGCATGATAGCATCGAATATTGCTTCTGCAACAGGCAAAATAGAACCCTTGCCTATATGCGTTCCCGTAACCTCGGAGGACGAGCAGCCGACAACAAATATTTCCCCTGCTTTCATATCAGCTATCTCGATAAGTTCTTTTACAGCTTTCTCCGCGTCACTTTTTACAAAAGCTAAAAAATCGTCCGCGCAAGAGGAAAACTCTGCCGTTCCGTCTCCGTTCAGCTTGAGATTATCTAACATTTATATACTCCTTTCATCCAAAATCTTTATAAAGAGACGGGGTCTGCAAGCAGACCCCGATATTTGCTTAATTACTCCGCAACGGGAGCTTCTGCCGCTTCCTCTGCAGCGTATTCCTCGGGCATAGCCTCTGCTGCTGCCTGCGCCTCGTCAAGAAGAGCGCGGATAGAAAGGCTGACCTTCTGCTTCTCTTCATCGATAGCGATGATCTTAACGTCAACTACCTGTCCAAGCTCAAGAACGTCTGCGGGCTTTGCGATCTGATGCTGAGCGATCTGAGAAATGTGGATAAGTCCGTCAACACCGTCTACGATCTCTGCAAACGCGCCAAAGGGCATCATGTTTACGATCTTAGCGGAAACAACGTCACCAACTGCGCACTTGTTCATGAAGATGTACCAAGGATTCGTATCATCAGTCTTGTATCCAAGAGAGATTCTCTTCTTCTCTGCGTCAAAGCTCTTAACAAAAACTGTGATCTCGTCGCCAACCGATACTACGTCAGCAGGCTTTGCGATAGGACGCCAAGACAGCTCGGTCTTATGAACCATTCCGTCTACACCGCCGAGGTCAACGAATGCACCGTATGCGGTAAGGCTCTTAACAACACCGTTATAAACCTTGCCCTCTTCGATAGAAGCCCAGAATTCTGCCTCTTTAGCGAGTCTTTCTTCTCTTGCAACTACGCGGATAGAACCGATAGCCTTGTTACCTCTCACTTCAATTATCTTCAACTTAACTTCATTTCCCTTGATAGCGTTCATATCGCCGTCTCTTGCAACACCGGTCTGCGATGCGGGAACGAATACCTTGCTTGCTCCGCAGATAACGGTCACGCCGCCCTTAACGACCTCGATGACCTTACCAACGAGAATCTCACCGCTCTCACTTGCGGCAACGATTTTCTGCCAATTCTTTGCGGAATCAACAGCCTTCTTAGAAAGTTCAGCAATACCCTCGATATCGCTGACTCTACCAACGCGACCCTCGATCTGATCGCCGGGCTTATACATTTCGGTCAGCTTGATCGAAGGATCGTCGCTGATCTGTTCCGCTTTTATGTATCCGGTAACGTTAGAGCCGATGTCGAGCTGAAGCTCTGTGTCGGAAACCGCAGTTACTGTGCCGGTAACGATATCTCCTGTATTTAAAGTCTTGAAGGATTCTTCAAGCATTTGTTCGAAATTTTCATTCATTTCGTTCATGGTTTTGTGTACCTCCCAAATTATACCTGACGGGGTTGATGCCCCCGCGGCTATACCCACTTTCGTGTGGGCGGACGTTATTAAATTGTTATCCGCAAGCTCGTCCGACCTTTCGATCCAAAAAGTCTGCGGGCAATTTTCTTTACATATGCCAAACAACTTTGCGGTGTTTGAACTATCTCTGCCCCCGATAACTATCATCAGGTCACATTCACGCGACAAGGCGGCAGCTTCCGTCTGCCTTTCTTCAGTCGCACTACATATTGTATCAAAAATTATCGCATTTGTATATAGTTTTTTTAAAATTTTCTGTGAATTGTTCCATTCACACAAATTTTGGGTAGTTTGAGCCACCATTATTGGTGTTTTGTGACAGAAATTCTCGTTGCCTTTTTCCAAAAGTTTACCTTCAAGCTCGCATGCGCTCTTTGCAACTATCATTTCTCCGTCAAAATAACTCATGATCCCGACACATTCGGGATGACTATCTGTTCCCAAGAGTATTAAAAAATACTCTTTTGAGTTGTGTTTAGCCACTATATTATGTATTCGCTTGACAAACGGACAAGTGAAGTCCTCATATTTGAAATGAGGATTTTTTGCAGCCAACTGCTCAAGCAGCTTCTCATCCGATCTTGGAATACCGTGCGCTCTGATAAAGATCGTTACGGGACTTTCTTCCGATGCCGTTGCGGCAATTGATTCAACCTTTGATATATCGGTCACTCTCACTCCGCGTTCCTCAAGCATTTTGTTGTAGCTTGCGTTATGTATGAGCGAACCGAGAGTATATACTCTCTCTCCCTCACACTTTACGTCAAGCTTACTCTCAAGTCTTTCGGTCGCTCGCTTTACGCCAAAGCAAAATCCCGCATTTTTTGCGATAGTTATTTGCATTTATTTTCTCACTTTTTATTCTTGGCTTCTTTTTTAGCTTTTCTCTCTGCCTCAAACTCTTCTCCGAGAGTGCATACCTTATCGAAAACGAGTGAGGTTATACGCGCATATTCACCGTCTGCGTCCTTATTATAATTAAGCTCAGAGAAAGGTATTCTCTCGCCTATTACCACGTACGTTTTACGGAAAAGCTTGAATTTGTTGTTTTTTCTTGCTATGTAGGCGGGGATCATATCCGCCTCGGCACGAGTGGCGATAAGAGCCGCGCCGTTCTTTGTTTTAGTCTCTCTGGGGTCAACGCAAGGATATCTGTGTCCCTGTGGAAATATTCCCATACACTTTCCGTCCTTGACCATATCAACGGCTTTTCTGATAGCGCCAACGTCGTTTCCACCTCGGTCTACAGGAAACGCTCCGAGCAATTTTATAAGCGGAGCTAAAACGGGAATTTTGAAAAGCTCCTTTTTCGCCATATAGCGAACCTGATGCTTTTTGAACGCGTAACATATAACTATCGCATCGGTTGCTGAGGTATGGTTTGCACAAACGATAAATCGCCCCATGTCCGATTCTTCCTCGCGCCTTATTACGCGAATATTGAAGAGACAGCCCACGACACCTGCGAATATTTTATATATCACCTTATAGGCACGGCTAGATTCTCCGTCTTTTTTCTGTTTTTTTTCTTTCTTATCTTTTTTCATATAAGACTTAAACCTCGGCTGTCGTTTTTTCTTTGATTATCTTTATAACGCCTGCGGCACTCTCCTCGGGTGTCATTCCCGAGTTATCAAAAAGAATAGCGTCAGGAGCTGCCGTAGCGGGAGCTATCTCTCGCGTACTGTCTGCATGGTCACGCTGATTCATTTCAGCAAGCACGTCCTCGTACTTGACGTTCTGACCCTTTGCTATAAGCTCGTCATATCTACGCTGTGCACGGCACTCTGCCGATGCGGTCATAAATATCTTAACGTCGGCATCGGGCAAAATAACAGTACCGATATCTCGTCCGTCCATGATAACGCTGTTCTTTCTAGCGATATCCTTTTGAGTTTCAAGCAAAAATGCGCGTACCGCGGGAATTGCCGAAACGGCTGACGCGTACATTGACATCTTCGGTGTACGAATAGCGTCACCGTGGTCAACACCGTTTAAATATACGTGCTGCGCGCCGTTCTCATAACGAACCTCTATATTTATTTCGGGCAAAAGCGCACCTACCGCCTCGGCGTTATGAGGGTCTACCCCTTTTGAGTCAACGTAAAATCCGACAGTACGGTAAAGCGCTCCCGTGTCAACGTAAACGATACCGAGCTTCGCCGCTACCGCCTTTGCTACCGTACTTTTTCCCGCTCCTCCGGGTCCGTCTATTGCGATACGAATCATAATTATTCTCCTTTTAAATTATTAGGGACGCGTATTGCTTTTTCTTTCGCGAAAGAAAAAGCAAGCAAAAAGAAAGCAAAGCTTTTTTAATACCGATTTGTATACTTAATAAACACTGTTCGCAGCGCTCATTCCTGCGAGCGCGCCTGTTGAAAAGGCTATTTGCAGATTAAATCCACCCGTATAAGCATCTACGTCTATAACTTCACCCGCAAAATAAAGTCCCCCGCAAAGCTTTGATTCCATAGTCTTTGGATTTATCTCCTTGGTGCTTATTCCACCCTTTGTAACTATAGCTTCGTCGATAGGTCTGAATCCCGACAATGCAATGCGGAAGTTCTTTATGGCGTTTACAAGAGCCGCTCTCTCCTCTCGCGTAATGGAATTCACCTTTTTCCTTTGCGGTATTCCCGAAAGTCTTATAATAACGGGAATAAGCTTGCGCGGCAATAGGCCGTCGAGCGAATTCATAAAGTCCTTATTATGATACTTCGAAAAGTCCGAAAGTATACGGTTGTCGAGCGTTTTTTCATCGAGCGCGGGTTTGAGATCTATATGAACCTCGTATTTCGACGGAACGATATCGGGAATATGCGCCGATGCCGAGAGTATCATAGGTCCTGTAAATCCGAAATGAGTGAACATCATTTCACCGAAATCCCCGTAAACTGCCTTATCGCTTCCCGTTTTCGTGACAGTCAATGCGACGTTCTTTAGAGACAACCCCTGCAATTCGGGACAAATACTGCTTTTTGAAGTTATTGGCACGAGTGACGGTCTTGGCTGTATTACCGTATGTCCAAGCTCTGCTGCAAACCTGTAACCATCTCCGTCGCTTCCTGTTCTTGGATATGACTTTCCGCCGGTTGCCACTATGACCGCATCTGCTTCGATAATTTTACCGTCAATAACTATGCTTGATACACGTCCGTTTTCGGAAACTATCTTCTCTACTCTTCCGAAAACAGTCTCGACTCCGCGCTTCGCGCAAGAATCGGTCAAGGCTCTTACTATATCTTTTGCCTTATCCGAAACGGGAAAAACTCTTTTTCCGCGCTCCACCTTAAGCGGAACGCCGGCGTTTTCGAAAAAGGACATCGTATCCTGCGTAGAAAAAGCGTTGAGCGCGCTGTAAAGGAATCTTGGGTTGGTGGGTACGTTAGCGAGAAATTCCTCAAGCGTTGAATCATTCGTAACGTTGCAACGTCCCTTGCCCGTGATCGCGAGCTTTACTCCGCAATAGCGCATGCGTTCAACAAGCATTACATCCGCACCCGAATCCGCGGCAAATATTGCCGCCATCATACCCGCAGCGCCTCCGCCTACGACAACGACTTTGTTTTTATCCTTGGTTTTTGTCATATACGTCGTATTCGTCCCATATCTGCTCAAGCTGACGCAGACGGACGGTAAGCTCCTCTTGTTTTTTTATTGAAACAGCGACTACAATAGCGTTAATTATACTCAAAGGAGCAACAAGTGAATCAACAAAGGATACCATATCGCTCTTTGCAAGTAAAAGCTGACTTGCGGACGGTGCGATAGGAGACATCGCGCTATCGGTAAGCGCAATAACATCAGCACCTGCGTTTTTCGCGAAGTCTACGGCGTTTATTATTCTCTTTGAATATCTTGGAAAGCTTATCGCTATCATTACGTCTCCCTCTCCGATGCCCAATATCTGCTCGAACATTTCGCTTCCCGAGGTAGTCTGCACGAATTTTACGCTATCGAAAACCATTCGCAGACTGTGAGCAAGGAATCCCGCAAGAGCCGACGACGAGCGAACTCCGATAATATAGATATTCTTTGCGGCAACGATATTGTCCACTGCCTTTTCAAAGGCATCAAGGTCTATTTCCTCAATAGTGCGGCGTATCTTGTCTATATCGGAAAGCAATATTTTACTCAAAATATCTCCGTCGCTAAAGCGATTGCTTATGACCTCCATTCTCTGAAAAGAGGTAAGGTTTGTACGCACAAGCTCCTGGAGAGCAAGCTGAAGCTCGGGATAGCCCTCAAAGCCAAGCTCGTTGGCGAAACGGACAACTGTGGACTCCGACACGTTGACTATCGCGCCAAGTTTTGCCGCCGTCATATACGCTGCTTTGTCGTAATTTTCAAGAATATATTTAGAGATAAGCTTTTGCCCCTTTGAAAAGGTATGCATTCTCTCTTCTATTTCAAACAATAAATTCTTTTTCATTATCATTCCTTACTTTCTCCGCAAAAGTTTCCTTATACATTATAACTTATATAACACAAAAAGTCAACCATTATTTAAAACGTATCACATCATAGTAGCGAGATTTATAACTCTTACGTTATGCTTTTTGGCATAATTCAATGTATATGCGCTTCCGCCCTTGTCGGACGTACAAAACCCTATACAAAAATCACTTCCGTCTACCATTTTTCGATTGCGCTCAAGCATACAACCCTTTTGGTAATTTTCTCTTACGTATATAACGTCATCGGCTTTTGCGAGAATATAAGCGTAATACTCTTGGCTTCGCTTATCCCAATTGTCAGCCTGCTCACGACACGGCAAAAAAAGCTCCAATCGAATGTTTTTGTTTTTATCACGCAGTTCTATTACTTTTAGCGCGGCAAGTGTATCAAAGCCCATAGCACCGCCTGTCCTGAACACATTTACACCGTTTGATATGAGGCTCGCCAACGCTTTGTCGAGCAATATCGAAAGCATTTGCATCGATTCACAGTCTATTTTTCTATGCCCCGTAAAGCAACATGTTTTTTCCATGTTTTCGATATCCATGCGCGAGACCTCCTTATTTTTATCGATACTTATATTATACTACATTTAAAATCAAAAGTCAAATTTTAATTTTTTATTTATATTCAAGACTTACAAGAATTACGCATCTGTCATAATTCCGACTCTCTCAAAATAAAATTGCAATAGAAATAAAATTGCCTTATACGGAGGACTAAATATGAATAAAAGAAGAAACTCTCTATTTTCTTTCTGCCTTGCGTTTTTTATCCTTACTTCGTCCGTTGCCGCCTCTCTGTGTGTCTCGGCAAAGGAGACTGAAACAGAGGTAGTTTCCCCCGGCATCTGCGTCATAGCCGAAAAAAATTCTATGGCGATGGCGGCTCTGCGCGGCAACAGTATATCCTTTGAAGCCGACGATTTTGCTCGCGCTATGAACGTCTCTAAAATTGAAAAGATAACCGTTACACAAGCACCTCCAACGACCGACGGTGAACTACGCGTTGGCACTACCGTTCTTAATGCCGGACAGAGCGTGAATAATTCAAATATTTCTCTGCTCTCTTACACCGCAAGCAAGGATATCTCAACATCTTTCTTTAAATTTCGCGTAAACGATGCCCCATATGAAATGACCTGCAAGCTGTATCTTCTCGACAAGATAAATTACGCCCCTACGTTAAGCATCGCCCCTAAAACCTCGCTTAACGTAAGCACGCACAGAAATATCACGCTCCACGGTGCTCTCCCCTGCTACGACCCAGACGGAGACGAAACGATAATAGAAATCGTCTCCTATCCCAAATCGGGAATATTGATACTTACCAATACAAAAACAGGGGAATACACCTTTACTCCAGGTGAAAATTATTCGGGCAAGGATTCATTTGTCTACGTGGCTCGCGACATCTATGGAAATTACAGCGCATCGCAAAAGGTCGAGCTTACCGTCACAAAACCGAGAACTTCTATCGTTTACGCCGACATGGAGAATAATTCTGCTCACAATGCGGCTCTCACAATGACAGAAGAGGGTATAATGAGCGGTACGCAAATTGGCTCTGCTACCTATTTTTATCCCGATAGAACTGTCAGCCGCGGTGAATTTCTCGTTATGGCTATGAATACGCTCGGTATTACCGATGTCGGCAAGGCTTCTTCTACCGTTTTTGCAGATGACTCTGCTATCCCAACGCATATGAAAAGCTATATTTCTACTGCTTATGAACTCGGATATATCAAAGGACTTTACTCCGACGGAAAGCTCTGCTTTGAGCCTAACCGCGCTATAACCCGCGCAGAAGCCGCCGTTATGATAGGTAATATGATAAACGCTTCAACACCTACTATCGCCCCCTCGTTTGATGACCGTGATTCCGTTCCGACTTGGGCATCCGCCTCCCTCTCCTCACTTGCCGCTATGGGCATTATGAATACCAGTGACGGCAATATAGACGCCCTCTCCTCCGTTACCCGTGCCGATGCCGCTAATATGCTCGTTAATTTGATGAATACCGTGGAATAGGACGCGGAGACGCGTTTTGTGGAAACTTTCTTAAAAGAAAGTTTCCACACCTTCAAAGAATTTCTCTAAAATGGTTTTATATGTAGCCTTTTTGTATTACGTTTATTGAATGAAACGGACAGTCGAGGACGCCTGTCCCTACAGAGTTAAACAAAGATGAATCGTTTTCCGTCGCCTTACGGCGAGAGGTATAAAAACGATTTTCTTCATACCTTGTAGGGACAGGCGTGCTCGACTGTCCTAAAAACAAATAAATTTAATTTTTCCAAACGGTTATTAGAAATAACCATATGTATTGTTTTTTCTTTGACAGAGTTGTTTGCAACTCTGTGTCCCATTATTTAATTCTCAAACCTGCTATTTTGTCGGCGTTGGGAGTTACGTAGGCGGTCCAATTGGTATGATAGATAACGAAGCCGGGTTTTCCGCCCGCGCCTTTTTTAACATTCTTTGCGAGGGTATAATCGACGGCGATATTATCTCCCTCGGATTTAGAATAGAATGCGGCTATTTCGGCAGCGGTGGTAAAATCAAGGTCGGTAGGCTCTTTTCCGTCGGTCACGAGAAGAACGTGCGAGCCTGCGGTCTGCTTTGCGTGAAACCAATAGTCGCTCTTTTGTGCGAGCTTGTGCGTGATATATTCGTTTTGCAGATTGTTCTTTCCGCAAAGCACAGTCATACCGTCAGGCGTTTTGAACTGCATAACCACGGGCTTGTGCTCCTTATGCGCGGAATAAGCTTTCATTTTAGAAGCGTACCCCGAGCGATAAAGCTCATCGCGTATTTCGGAAAGGTCGGTGGGGTTCTCGGCTCTTGCAAGAGATTCAAATACTGTATAAATATACGCAAGCTCTGCTTCACCAAGCTCTATCTGCTTTGCAAGCTCTATCTTTGCAGTCTTTGATTTATTATACTTTTTATAGTACCTCTGCGCGTTTGCCGCAGGAGTAAGACGCGGATCAAGCTCGACTCTTATCTGCTCGAACGTACCGTCATCGTGCATATTGTCGTAGTCATCGAATAAGGCTTCCTCCATTCCGCGCGAAAGCCTGTAAATATTAGCGGTTATAAGGTCTCCGCATTTTTTTAGCTCGCTTCCCTTTTCGCACTCCAAAAGCTCTGATCTTTGTATTTCAAGCTTTTTGAGAATACGCGACTCGGCGTTCGTCAAAAGACGCAGAATATCGGATGCCCTCTGATGCACTCTTTGCGCATTGTCGCGACTCTCAAAGAATGTATCGAGCATCTTGCCGGCACTCAAGATACTGCGACATTCAAAATTGCCGTACTGCGTTATGGGCATAAACGAATATTCCACCGTTTTTTCACCGTCAAGCACTATACACGGCTCGAAGCTTTCGCTCTTTATTCGCTCTACAACGGAAGAAAACTCGCGCCAAATATCGTCGCGGAAGCAATATTTTATCGGAGTATCGGTGTGGCGCGTCGCAAGATAAGTTATCTCTCGCGCAACTACGGGAGACACCCCAGAAAATGAGGAAACGATAAATTTATCACAGCCGCGCTCGGCGGGAGCGTTTTGCCAAAGGCGCGAAAACTCCTCTTTAGTTACATGGAGAGGATTGACCTTATCCTGTGTAGGAGGAAGCTTATAGGTTACGCCCGCCATGAGCTGACGGGGACTGTCGGGAGAAAAATCGGTCGTACGGAGCGCGGTGATTATTTTTTTATTTCCGTCCGCGAATATAAGGTTACTGTATTTTCCCATGAGCTCGCATATAAGATATCTGCGGCACTCAAAGCCCATCTCGTCGCGCGTGTCAAAGCCAAGGAAAGCAACGCGGTCAAAGTCCGCCTGCGAAACCTCGGTAAGCTTTGCGCCTTGAAGATATTTTCGAAGAAGCATACAGAACATTGGCGGATTCTGTGGATTCTCCTTTTGTGAGCCGCTAAAGCATATTCTTGGGTTATTTGACCCCGCATTTATAAGAAGTCGCTTTCCTCCCTCAAAGCTTCGCATCTGAAGGACTATCTCATCACGCTCGGGTTGATATACCTTTTCTATTCTTGCACCGCCCGAAAGATTGCGTATCTCCGACAGCGTACAAGCAAGCATTCCCGCATCAAATGCCATGTTTTTCTCCTTTCCAAAATATAACGTATCAAACAAAAGCCTTCTCCCAAAGGGGAAGGCTTTTGTTACTCATTATTTACCAAACATTACCTTATCAACATCGTCAAGAGAATCAAATACAAAATCGGGCTTATCGGCTACCTCTGCCGCTTCGACGTCCGCAGGCTGTGTCTCACCCGAAAGAACGAGCACCGATGTAACTCCGAACTTTTTTCCAAGAGCAATATCGGTATAAAGACGGTCGCCGAAAATACACATCTCATCGTTCCTCATTCCCGTAGCCTCACCTATCATTTCGATAGTCTCTTTATAAGGCTTGCCGAAATAAGTGGGCACTTTGCCTGTAGATGCCGTTACAAGCGCGGCAATAGCTCCGCTGTCGGGAATAAAGCCGTTCTCTGTCGGACAGTTATAGTCAGGATGCGTTGACAGGTACTCTGCTCCGTTACGAACGAAACGGCAAGCGTTATTCAGCTTTTCATAAGTTACCGAGGTATCAAAGCTCGTAATAACGATGTCAGCACTATCCTCGTCTCCGTTGAGCAAGTTTATTCCCTCTCTGCGATATTCCTCTACAAGCTCATCAGTCGCAACAAGATATACGGATTTGCCCGCACGAAATCTCTTCAAAAATTCAAGAGTTACGTCACCAGACGTCATTATCTCGTCCTCGGTAGGTTCAAAGCCGAGACGAGTAAGCTTTTGCATATAAAACGGAGTGGTATGCGACGCGTTATTCGTAAAGAAGAGAACGCGTCTGCCGCTTGCGCGGAGGTTCTTTATGTAACGGATAGCGAAATCAAAAGGATTTCCGCCAAGATAGATAGTTCCGTCCATATCAAAGATATAAAGCTTTTTATCCATTAAAGTCTTGGTATCAGGGTTTGTAAAGTTCATTTTCGTCTTCCTTTTCTTGAGTTTTTATATTTTACGTAAAATATTATACCATACAGTTGATTTTTTTTCAATACCATGTTATAATAAAAAAGATAAAAATTCCTTTTTTATTCAAGGAGGTCTTTATGAGAACAGTTATCGGAATAGATATCGGCGGAAGCACGACAAAAATAGTAGGTTTTCGTTCCGATAAAAGTCAAAAAACACTTTTCGAGCCTATGTTCGTAAGAGCTACCGATGCCATTACTTCAGTTTACGGAGCATTCGGTAAATTCACTATGGAAAACGATATTCCGCTTTCAAAAATAGACCGTGTACTTATGACGGGTGTCGGATCTTCGTTTATAGACAAACCGATATACTCGCTAAATTGCGAAAAGATATCCGAATTTGAATGTGTTGGCAGGGGCGGACTTTATCTGTCGGGACTTGACGACGCTATCGTCGTCAGCATGGGAACGGGTACGGCGCTCATACACGCAAGTCGTGACGGAGAAGATATCAAGACCGAGTATCTTGGCGGTACGGGAGTTGGTGGCGGTACGCTTCTCGGACTTTCGAAAAAGATGATAGGCGTCGGCACGATCGAACATAT
>JAZNEM010000079.1:0-2731 GCA_045588595.1 Eubacteriales bacterium | reverse complement strand
AAACAACGGTGGAGAATATCGTGTCGTTTTTTCGCGACGGAAAGTGCGAGAACGAGATAACGAGACGGTAGAAAAAATAAATTGCGGTTTGTCGGGGGTGCGAAGGACGCGATGAGGGAACTTTTTTGAAAAAAAGTTCCCCCCAACTCCCTCAAAAAACTTTCTAAAACAAGGTTTTGCATAGCCATAACGGCTACACAGTAAATTCTTTTCAGGAAAGTTTTTGCGGAGCTTTTTTCAAAAAGCGACATCGCATCCCCCCGATAAATCCAAATTTGAAATATTTTGCGTTATTAGATTTTTTCTTTTCCCTATTGCATAATTTCCCAAACTGTGATATAATTAATTAGATATGGATAAAAACTAATCATTTTTCAGATTTGCGGACTTGTCCGCGGGAGGTTTACATTGATTATCGCACTTGAAGACGCAAAATATAAGCTTATAGGCATGCGCGCAGACCTTGTGGAGCTTGGCTCGGCACTTCGTATCGAGGAGCTGAAGACCGTAGCGGAGGAGCTTGACAAGCAGACGCTTGAGCCTGATTTCTGGTCGGATCAGGAAAATTCTTCAAAGATTCTCCAAAAGCTCAAGCAGACAAAGGACACTATTGAGGATTATGATGCGCTTTGCACTCGCCTTGAGGACGCTATAACTCTTGCCGAAATGGCGATAGAAGAGAACGACGAATCATACATTGAGGAGGTCCAGAGCGAGCTTGACGCTATCGCTAAAGCAGAGGAAGAAAAGAGAATAGAGATACTTCTCTCGGGAGAATACGACAAGAACAACGCTATCGTTTCTTTCCACCCCGGTGCAGGTGGCACGGAGGCGCAGGACTGGGCACAGATGCTCTATCGTATGATAACTCGTTGGGCTGAACGCCATAACTATAAATATAAGCTTCTTGACTGGCTTGACGGTGATGCCGCGGGAATAAAGAGCGCAACGATAATGGTCGAGGGGCTCAACGCATACGGCTATCTCAAGGCTGAAAACGGTGTTCACCGTCTTGTGCGCGTGTCTCCGTTTGACGCCGCGGGCAGACGTCAGACCTCGTTTGCTTCGATAGAAGTTATGCCCGAATTTGACAATATCGACAAGGTCGAGATTCGCGACGAGGATATCGAAGTCACAGCGCACCGTTCGAGCGGTGCGGGCGGTCAGCATATCAACAAGACCGACTCGGCTATCCGTATTCTCCATAAGCCTACGGGAATCGTCGTTGGCTGTCAGACCGAACGTTCACAGCTCCAAAATAAAGAAACGGCTATGAAGATGCTTAAAGCAAAGCTTATGGAAATAAAGATTCGCGAGCGTCTTGATACCATTGAGGATATTCAGGGTAATAAGACGAATATCGAGTGGGGCGCGCAGATATGCTCCTATGTATTTATGCCATATACGCTCGCAAAGGATACCCGTACAGGCTTCGAGGATGGTAATATCTCCGCTGTTATGGACGGTGAGATAGACGGCTTTATTAACGCTTATCTTAAAATGAACGCTAAATAAGACGCGGGGACGCAGGGATGCGATGAGGGGGACTTTTTGGAAAAAAGTCCCCCTCAAACTCCCCTCAAAAACTTTAAAAATTGGTTTTTTAATTTACCCACATAGTTAGATAAAAAGGGTTGCTTTTTATTTCAATACTTCATACATGTGGTCAACAATATCGCTTGCCAGTACAGAGCGTTCACCGAGGTGCGTCGCGGCGCAGTCACCCGCGAGGGCGTGGATATAAACTCCGAGACTTGCGGCAAGTGTTAGGTCTGCGGGGAGCGTATTTTTCATTTGCGCAAGGATCCCGCCGATAATTCCCGCAAGGACATCGCCCGAGCCTCCCGTTGCCATGCCGCTGTTTCCGCAATTGTTTTTATAGATTTTACAAGAGCCGTCGGAGACAACAGTCTCGTGCGTTTTGAGAACGCATACGCATCCATGCTTTTTGGCAAAATCATATGCGGTTTCGGTGGTGTTATCAAGTATAGCCTCAATATCCGCGCCTCCCATAAGACGTGCCATCTCGGCTGGGTGGGGCGTTATTATTTTACCTTTGAGGAGAGGGAAGAGCGTATCGTCCTTGGCTATGATATTCAAGGCATCGGCATCCACAACGCAAAGCACTTTTGTGTCCGAAAGAACAGAACAGAGAAGCTTTTTTGACGATAGCGACGTGCCGAGACCACAACCGATAACGATAGCATCGGCGCGTTTTTTTGCATCGCTTATAACCGAGCGTTCGATAGAATCGGGGGAATACGTGGTGATTATCGCTTCAGGCAGAAGCGTGGCGAGGACAACTCGGTTACACTCGGGTGTAAGTATCTCAACGAGTCCCGCACCTATGCGGTAAGCCGCTTTGGCAGAGAGATACGCCGCGCCCGACATATTTTCCGATCCGCAAACACAAAGCACGCGTCCAAAAGTTCCCTTATTTGAGCGTTTCGGACGCGCCGGAAGTAGCGAAAGTGCCGAGTGGTCGAAAGAATAGGTTGAGATATTTTCGTTAGAGTTGCTCATTTTGTACTCCTTGTTTTTGATAGCATTAACGATAGAAAAATATATAAATTGCGGTTTATCGGGGAGATGGATTTAAGAAAAGTTTATGCACGTGGCCAAAGGCTCCCTTGTGTAAAGGGAGCTCCCGACGGAGTCGGGTGAGGGATTGTTTTGTGTTAAAATGTTACTTTTACAATCCCTCCGTCACGCTAACGCGTGCCACCTCCCT
>JAZNEM010000078.1:0-22770 GCA_045588595.1 Eubacteriales bacterium | reverse complement strand
AAATGGGTCTACGGACTTAAAACGGGTCAGTACGACTATCACAATGTCGGACAGCTAGGCGGAACGCTTGTAACGCTTGAGGGCGAGGAATTTTCCGTTCAGCACGTTCCGGCTCTTGCGCTTTGCGCGCCTTATCCCTCTAAAGCTCCCATGTTTAAGGAGTTTTTTGCTGAGGATAAATATATTATCGAATAAAGAAAAGTTTTGGAGTTATGGAAAAAATAAAAATACTTTGCATAGTCGGACCGACAGCAAGCGGAAAAAGCACTCTTGCGCTTGAGCTTGCCAAAGACCTTGACGGAGAGATAATATCCTGCGACTCAATGCAGATATATCGCCGTATGGATATAGGAACGGCAAAGCCGACTGCCGAAGAAATGTCACGGATAAAACATCATATGATAGACGTCGCCGAACCCGATGAGAGCTTCTCCTGCGCCGATTACGTAAAGCTTGCCGACGCGGCAATACGCGATTGCGCGTCAAGAGGAAAGCTTCCTATAGTTTGCGGAGGAACGGGACTGTATCTTGATTCGCTTTTGAGGGGAGCGGATTTTGAGGAAACGGTGGGCGATGAAAAAATACGCGAGGAACTGTTTGCGTATGCAGAGCGAGAGGGTGCTCACGCGCTGCACGAGGAGCTTTGCAAAATAGACCCCGAAAGTGCTGAAGCGATACACGAAAACAACGTAAAGCGAGTGGTACGCGCTATCGAGATATACCGCGTTTGCGGAGTGCCGAAATCCGAGCTTGACAGACGCTCACGTCTTGTGGGAAACCGCTTTGATGCGACTGTAATAGGCTTGCGTTATGCTGACAGAGAAAAGCTTTACAGCCGTATAGAAAAACGCGTAGATATTATGATGTCCGAAGGACTTTTGGCAGAAACTAAAGCACTTCTTTTTGAGGGCGTTTTTGAGAAAAATCATACCGCAGCGCAGGCGATAGGATACAAGGAGCTTCTTTCATATATCGGAGGCGAAGAGTCTGTCGAAACCGCCGTTGACCGTCTTAAAACAGCTACCCGCAGATACGCGAAAAGGCAAATGACGTGGTTCTCCGCAAAGCCTTACGTTTCTTGGATAGACGCGGATGAAAAAACATTTGAAGAGATTGTAAATTGTGCAAAAAAACTCTTTTCAAACGATTGATTTTGTGGTAAAATAATATATAATACGTATGCTTAAAAAGGAGATAGCGATGTTGCAATTACAACGCATAAAGCGTTTTAAAATAAAAGATACGTGGAAATACCGCTTCGTCGTTATCGTAATTGCCGTTTGCGTGCTTTTATATACTGTCTATCATATGGTAAGCCTTTTTGGTGAGGATATATCTACCTTTGCCGCAGGTGTTACCACTGAGACCGACTCCTTGAGCGGTACGGGATATATCTTCCGCGACGAGACGGTCTTGCGTTCGTCAAACGGAGGTGTTGTCGATTATCTTTGCTCCGACGGAACGAAGGTCGCTACGGGGCAGGAGCTTGCCACGGTGTATTCCGAGGGCTCGGAGAAAGATAGAAAGATTGTCGAACGACTCGATAATCAGATAGAAATACTTGAAAAAAGCAGTGATTCAAGCGTAACGAGCATCGATATTGCAGATCTTCAAAAGGATATAACCGACGATTATTATATGCTTGTCCGTATGCTTGCGAGTGGACAAACGGGAGAGCTCGGAGTACAGATAAACGAGTTTCTCGTTGGAATGGACAGGCTGAGCGTTCTTACAGAGGACGATTCTAAGGTTACAAAAACACTTGAAACGCTAAAGGCGCAAAAGGAAGAAATGATAAGATCCGCGGGAGGCGCGGCGGTCGAATCAGCACAAAAGGGAGGGTATTTCTACACCTCTGCCGATGGTTACGAGGAGGTCTTTACTATGGAGGCTTTCGCGGGTCTTACTTCGGAATCATTTGTAAGTCTTGTGTCTGAAAGACGCACGCTTGGTTCTCAAGGCGGTACGGCGTACGGAAAGCTTGCCGATAACAGCAGGTGGGGCTTCGTTATTGAAATATCCGAAAAAAAGAGCGATCATTTTGAGGAAGAGCTCGATTATAACGTTGAGTTCACCGAAAATAACGGAGCTTTGCTCCCAATGACGCTTGTGAAGAAGATCGATTGTGTTGAGAGGGACTCCGTGTTGCTCGTGTTTGAGTGCGACAGATTGCCTGAACGTTTTGAGTTTAACCGTTGCCAGAGCGTCAGCATCGAGCTTGACAGTATAAGCGGAATATACGTTCCAAAGAAAGCTGTCGAGGTGATGGATGGAAATGAGGGAGTTTACATTCTTCGCGGAAGCGTGGTGCATTTCAGATACATATATATTGTGTACGAGGGCAGTGATTACTATCTCGTTAGTGAGGAAGCCCCCAACGATAGCTTCGTGTATCTCTCACCAAACGACTTGATAATACTTAACGGAACAAATCTGTTTGAAGGCAGGATTCTTGATTAGCTATGGATTTTTCTTATATTGACAGAAACGTTGCGGATATCCGCAAGAGAATGGCAGATGCTTCTGTTGCGGCAGGCAGAAGTGATGACGAGGTGCTTTTGCTCGCGGCAGTAAAATACGCTGATAGCGAGGAGATAGACCATCTTGTGCACGAGTGCGGAATAAAGGATATCGGTGAAAACCGAGTACAGCAGCTTCTTGAGCATTACGAGAAGATAGACACGACGGACGTAAATATACATTTTATCGGAACGCTTCAGACCAATAAGGTCAAATATATAATCGATAAGGTCACTATGATACATTCGCTCGACTCGTTAAAGCTTGCCGCTGAGATAGATAAGCAGGCAAAAAAACACGGTCTTGTAATGGATGTTTTGGTCGAGATAAATAGCGGAGAAGAGGAAAACAAGAGCGGAATCTTGCCAAGTGAGGCAGAAGAGTTTTGCCTTTCTCTTTCGCAATTTTCGGGATTAAGACTTCGCGGATTTATGACTATGGCTCCTAAATGTGACAAAAAAGAGGATTATTTAAAATATTTTCAACAAACTTATGCTCAAGTCCTTGACATTTGGACAAAAAAAATGCATAATATAAGTAAGCCCATTATCTCAATGGGAATGAGCGAAAGTTTTGAGCCCGCGATAGCGTGCGGCTCGGATATCGTTCGTATAGGCAGAAGCCTTTTTGTAAAATGAAAAAATATATAAATATAAAATTTGGAGGAAGTAAAAATGTTTAAGTTTTCTAAGAAGCCCAACACGTACGGTCCTTTTGACAGCGATGAGGACGTAACGATGAATACTACAATGGAAGAGGAAGACGAGGGATTCGGTGATTTCGACGACGCTCCCGCTGCACCGGCTGCACCTGCTACTCCCAATACCGCAGCTCTCAAGATCATCAACCCCAAGAGCTATCAGGACGCTTCCGAGATAGCAGGATACCTCATGAACGGCAGCACCGTTCTTCTCAATATTGAGAATATGGCGCGTGAACAGGCAGTTCGTATGATAGACTACTTGTCGGGTGCTACTTACGTTCTCGGTGGACTTATGACTAAGGTTGGTAAGACCACTATCGTCGTTGCACCCAAGAACGTTGATGTAAGCAGCATCGAGGCAATGGTAGGTAACTGATAGTATTAGAATATCAGGCTATGTGCCGCGTTGCTTGTGTGGCGCGGCACAAAATTTTTTGTTTAGGAGGATCGTTTTGACAGTTGCATTAATGGTCATTAAAAGTGCCGTTTCGATTTTTTTGATGGCAATACAGTTGGCGATGCTGTTAAGGGCGGTTCTGTCGTGGTTTCCGCTCGAAAATCGCTTTATAGACTTTTTGCATTGTGTAACAGAACCCTTTATTTATCCCATACGACGCCTTTTTGAGCACTTCGGATGGTTTCAGGGTATCCCCATAGACATTTCATTTATGGTGTCGTATCTTCTTATCAGTATCATAATGATATTTTTGTCTTGACGTATGGAAAAAAAAGAAGATATCGAACTCCTTTTTGCAAGAATTGACGATCTGTTTGAGCGCGCGGAACGTGGAGAGACGGCGATAAGCGTCTTTCTTTCTCCGCGCGAGCTTCATTTTGCGAGTCGTAAACTTTTTGAAAGACGTGCAAACTTTCTTGCGTTTGGAGGATATGAGGACGCGGAAAGAAAAAGAATTTATATTCTTCCCGACTATATGGAGGAGGTAACCTCTATCTCTGAGCTTGAAGCATATGGTGCTTGTGTCGATATAAGCGTTTTAAAGGTCAGCGGAAGCGGATTTTCAAAGCTCTCCCATAGGGATTTTATGGGATCTTTGTTGGGGCTTGGAGTGGAGAGAAGTGTTATAGGGGATATAGTCGTGACCGAAACGGGAAGAGAGGCGGTCGTTTTTTGCGATTCGGAGATAGTCCGTTTTTTGCTTGAAACGTGGAATAAGGTCGGAAATGATAAGGTGCGCGTTGAAAACGTCGTTTTAACCGAGAAATTTGCCCCTGAGCGCCGTTTCGCAAGCGTAAATGATACTGTGGCTTCTTCGAGAGTTGATGGCGTTGTGGCGGCTTTATGCTCGCTCTCACGCGATAAAGCGAGAGAGCTTGTAGAGAATGAGTGCGTTGAAGTCGATTACGAGACGGTCTGCCGTCCCGACAAAATACTTACAGCCCCTTGTCTCGTTACCGTGCGCGGATACGGAAAATTTAAGGTAATATCAGTCAGCGAACAAACGAAAAAGGGAAGATATCGTCTTTTCGCTCAAAAGTATCTTTAAAAATAATTTTTTATGGAGAAGATTTCATGTGGATCTGGTTACTCGTGATTTTAGGCTCTGTCATTTTTGATCAAGCGACAAAATGGCTTGTCGTAAGATTCATTCCATATCAGGAAAGCATTCCCCTCATTGACGGAGTATTTGAATTTACGTATATAAGAAACGAGGGCGCGGCTTTTGGAATGCTCAGTGATAACAGATGGGTGTTTATGATCGTTTCGACGATCGCTATTGCCGCTATGCTGATATATTTGTGGAAATTCCGTCCGAACAGTATTTGGGCTTGCGTTGCTATATCTATGGTGATAGGCGGCGGGATCGGAAATATGATAGACCGTGTGCGTCTTGGATACGTTATAGATTTCCTTAATTTCTGCGCCTTTCCGAATCTTTGGATGTGGATATTTAACGTCGCAGACGCATTTGTTTGCGTGGGCGGAGGAATACTTTTTGTTTGGTGTATCATTTCTATCGTGCAAGAGAGCAAAGCTACTGTGAAAGAAAAAAAGAGCGCGGCAGTTACCGACGCTCAAAACGAAGAAAAGCTTGAAAATAACGAAAATAACGAAAATAATTAAAATAAAAAATGATTGGAGGTGACCGACTGTGAACAATAGCTATTTGGACGAAACGTTTGAAGATAGCCGTTCGGAGACGGTCATTTCTTTGCCTTGTGACGCGGGTAAGAGGCTTGATAGCTTTCTTTCCGAAAAGCTATCACTTACGCGAAGTGCCGCGGCAAAGCTGATAAGTGACGGAAACGTTACGCTTTCCTTTCAAACTGTTAATAAAAATTACAAATTAAAAGGTAATGAAACCTTTTGCATAATACTTCCCGAGCCCGAACTTTGCGAGGCAACACCCGAGAATATCCCGCTTGACGTAGTTTACGAGGATAACGATATTATCGTTGTAAATAAGCCACAGGGAATGGTAGTTCATCCCGCGGCTGGAAATCCAAACGGAACGCTTGTGAATGCTCTTATGTACCATTGCGGAGAGAGTCTTTCAGGAATAGGCGGAGTTATTCGTCCGGGTATCGTACACCGTATAGATAAAGATACGGGTGGCTTGCTCGTCGTTGCTAAAAACGATGTATCGCACCTTGCTCTTGCAGAGGATATTAAGGAGCATAAGGTCGCGCGGGTTTATGAGGCGATAGTTCTCGGTAATTTCAAGGAAGACAGCGGAACGGTCAATGCCCCTATCGGCAGACATCCGACCGACCGTAAAAAAATGGCGGTCATACGAGACCCGTCAATGAGAGCGAGAGAAGCTGTTACTCATTGGAGCGTTATACAGCGTTTCGGTCGCTTTACGCATATTCGTTGTGAGCTTGAAACGGGAAGAACACATCAGATAAGAGTGCATATGGCATCTCTCGGTCACTCGCTTTTAGGAGATACCGTTTACGGCGGCGGAGGTACAAGCTTTGAAGCTAAACACCGTGCTTGGATAAACGGTCAGTGCCTTTTTGCAAGGGAATTGAGACTTACTCACCCGATAACTAAAAAACAAATGACTTTCGAAGCTCCGCTTCCCGAAAATTTTAAAGCTGTCCTTTCACAGCTCGAAAAGGATTGCGAATAGGATGCGGGGATGCGAGGACGCGTGTTACTTTTCTTTCGCGAAAGAAAATGGGAGTAACCTGCGGTAACTCCGCCAAAAGAAAGCATTGCAGGGGTTATATTGATATAATCGTTTGAAAAACTTAATTTTGATAGTTTTAGGACAGGCGAGGACGCCTGTCCGTTTCATTCAATTAAAGTAAAATAAAATGGGATAACATGAAACTCCTTTTAGGAAGTTCTTTGAGAGCTCGAGAACTTTCTTTCAAGAAAGTTCTCGAACGCCTCCTCTCGAATAAATACAGCCGCAGTAGTTTTGGCGGTAGAGTGAGAATTGTTCGGATAGCTCGCAGGAGCGTTTATAGCCGTTTTTCTTTTTGAAATCGGAGAAGAGGTAGGGAACGCCGTACTCCTTACTAAGCTCCTCACCAATAGAATTGAGCAGAGCTGCATTTTTGTGCGGACTTATAGAGAGTGTAGAGGTAAAGTAATCAAAGCCACCGTTCTTTGCAACGATAGCCGCCTCGGAAAGACGCAGGCGGAAGCAGCGTTCACAACGCGCACCGCCTTCACGGAGCGTTTCAAGTCCTTTTGAAAGTGCTTCAAAGCGTTCGGGTTCATAATTGCCCTCAAGCATAGAAACGGAGTCTGAAAGTTCCATTTCGCGCACGAGACGTCGAAGCTCGTCGGCACGAAATCGGTATTCTTCCTCGGGAGCAATATTCGGATTGTAGAAAAACAGAGTTATGTTAAAATATTCGTTCAGATACTCAAGAACGTAGCTTGAACAGGGTGCACAACAGGCGTGAAGTAAAAGAGAAGGTTTCGCGCCTTTGTCTATTTTTTTCGTTACCTCATCGGTCAAGCGTTGATAGTTTATCTTTTCGTTAGCCATTTCGACCTCTTTTTACTTTGATATATAACTATTTTATCATGAAAACAAGAAAAAAGCAATATTTTTTGATTTCCAAAACCGAAAATTAACATCCGTCTAACGAGAATGGCGGATGTTTTTTTTTTGCATATACTGAAAGAGAAGGCTGCGCAACCTTTAAACAATTAAGAAAGGTTAAGACATCAATGTATACTGAAGATGATACCATGACTCCCAGAGAGCGTATAAGCGAGGATATGCTTCGCAGAATGCTCGACGGGGATTATAAAAATAACGGTAATAACGGCACAAATGCTTGGGAGCGCCGCGATAACGGCTCGTATAACAATAAAAACTCAAATACAAACGGAGGAAGCTGGGCACTTCGCGGTTACCCGCTTGCTTCGGTTTACGCTCCGTATCAGGAGTTCAAAGGAGTTTATGACAGAGAAACAGCACTTAAGCAGGGAACTATATTTTCCGAGCTCGACCTCCCGTTTGTGGGCGCAAGTGTAGCGAACAAAGGAGGAACTTGCCGTGGTTAATAACAGACAGACACGCAGAGAGGGAATTGCAAGCTGCAATTCAAATAATAACGCGAGTATGGGTACAAACACAAACTGCAAGCAAAAGCTAAAAAAGCTTCAGATGATAGATTTTTCAATGATAGAGACAATACTCTATCTTGACGCATATCCGAATAACGCAGAGGCGCTGAAATATTATAAGGCACTTAAAGCCGAAAGAGAAGCGCTTCTTTCCGAAATGAAAGCGCAGGGCTGTGCACCGATAACGGCACAGGACGCGGCACACGGAGGAGAGTGGGATTGGACAGACTCACCGTGGCCGTGGGAGCCTGAAGCTAACTGAGGAAGAAAGGAGACAGAGATATGTGGATATATGAGAAAAAGCTTCAGTACCCCGTAAAGATAAAAAATCCGAACGCAAAACTTGCGCAGGTCATAATCTCCCAGCTCGGAGGACCTGACGGCGAGCTTGCCGCATCAATGAGATATCTTCATCAACGTTATGCCTGCCCATACGGAAAGATAACGGGAATCCTTACAGACGTAGGAACTGAGGAACTTGCGCATCTTGAGATAATAGCCGCGATACTGCACCAGCTGACGCGCGACCTCACTCCCGAACAAATAGCTGAAAGTCCTTTCGCAACTTATTTTGTAGACCATACGACAGGACTGTATCCCGTGGCGGCATCAGGCGTGCCGTTCGATATGAAATACGTCGGAGTAAAGGGCGATATGCTCACCGACCTTGCCGAAGACCTTGCGGCAGAGCAAAAGGCTCGCACGACCTATGACAATATACTTCGTCTTACCGACGATCCCGACGTGCGTGACCCGATAAAATTCCTTCGCGAGCGCGAGATAGTGCATTTCCAACGCTTCTCCGACGCTATGAGAATTGCGCAAGATAATCTTGACTCAAAGAATTTCTACGCGTTTAACCCATCATATCGCGCGGACATGATGAGAACGGATAACAACAAACCCGGTTGCAGAGGATAAAATAGCACAAAAGAGCTGCTTCATAAGTGAAGCAGCTCTTTTGCGCTTATTTGTTCTCAAATTTTTCTTTATACGCATCAATACAAGATTGAATTATATCAATAGCTTCCTTTTGAGAAAACAATTCCTTGACTGCCGTCTGCTTGTTTTCAAGCTGCTTGTAAACGGTGAAAAAGTGCATCATTTCGTCAAAGATATGAGCGGGAAGCTGGTCTATCGAGGTTATATTGTTATAAGACGGGTCAGAAAAGGGAACTGCGATAATTTTATCATCAAGAGCTCCGCCGTCTATCATTCGCATAACTCCGATAGGAAATACCTGAACGAGAGTAAGCGGCTGGATAGATTCCGCGCAAAGCACGAGGACGTCAAGTGGGTCGCCGTCGTCGGCATAGGTGCGCGGTATAAAGCCATAGTTTGCGGGATAGTGCGTTGATGTGTAAAGAACTCTGTCAAGGCGAAGAAGGCCCGTATGCTTGTCAAGCTCGTACTTACAGTTGCTTCCTTTAGGTATCTCGATAACTGCGGAGAAGTCGGTAGGTGTTACACTTGCAGGGGCGATATCATGCCAAATATTCATTTTTTCTCCTTTCGGGTCAAAACCCAAATAAACTTTTATTTAACGTAATCAAATTCAAATCCGTAGATAGATACGGTGTGACCGTCGGCACAGCCGCGAGCCTCAAGCTCATCGAATACACCGCTGTTTTTCAGTATCCTCTGGAAATAATTGAGAGATTCGTAATCATCAAAATTTATCTGTCCCATAAGATTATAGAGCCATTCGCCTTCAACGATAAACGTATCGTTTTCGCGCTTGATTGTCGTTTCCTTTCCACCGCCCACGTATGCGTCCTCAGGCGCGTATTCCTGCTCGTAAACGAGCATAGGCGGCAGGTCGCGAAGTCTTTCGGCAGTCATGCGGACAAGCTCCTCAAGTCCCTCTCCCGTAGCGGCTGAAACGTAGATAAGCTCCCAACCGCTATCCTTTACGAATTCCTCAAACTCAGGGATGTCAACGATCTCACGGTCAAGGATATCGGATTTGTTTGCAACTATTATCTGCGGACGCTCCGAGAGCTTTTCACTGTAACGCTTTAATTCGTAGTTTATATTTTTGATATCGTCAATGGGGTCTCTGTATTCCGAGCATGATATATCAACAACGTGCAAAAGAAGTCTGCATCTGTCGATATGGCGCAAGAATGCGTGACCAAGTCCCGCACCGTCTGCCGCGCCCTCGATAAGTCCTGGGATATCTGCGGCGACGAAGCCACTCTCGCCACCTGTTTTTACCACGCCAAGATTTGGTGAAAGGGTAGTGAAGTGATAGTCGGCAATTTTTGGCTTTGCCGCGCTTATACGAGAAAGTATAGAAGATTTTCCAACGCTTGGATATCCGATAATACCAACGTCGGCAAGCATTTTAAGTTCAAGTATAAGCTCCTTTTCCTGTCCTTTAGTTCCGTTTTTCGCGAAGTTCGGAAGCTGTCTTGTGGGGGTCGCAAAGTGCTTGTTGCCCCAGCCGCCGCGACCGCCTTTACAGCAGATAAAATCAGCACCGTCGTTGTCGCTCATGTCGTGGATTATCTTGCCCGTTTCCGCGTCCTTTATAAGAGTTCCTCTCGGAACGTCTATGATAAGGTCGGAAGCCGTCGCTCCGTGGAATTTTCCACCCTTTCCGTTACCGCCGTTTTCGGCAATAAACTTGTGTTTATAGCGGAAAGCGAGCAAGGTATTCGAACCCTCGTCAACACGAAAAACGATATTTCCGCCGTGTCCGCCGTCACCGCCGTCAGGTCCGCCCTTCGCAACGTATTTTTCACGGTGGAACGCGACCGCACCGTTACCGCCGTCGCCTGCCTTTACATAAATTTTTACGTTATCTACAAACATATTTTACCTCTTTAAAGACCGTAGCTTTTTAGTATGCTTCTCCAATCGGTCAGATCGTGGCATATGATATCGACCATTGCCTTTGTGCTGTCGGGAAGCTCAAATTTCTTTTCGTAAACAGCGACTATTCCTCCGCAGTCCGCGTCATGCGCTGCTTGGATACCGCTCGTACCGTCCTCAAAAACAACACATTCGGATGGGGCAAGTCCAAGTCTTTTTGCCGCCGCGATATAAATGTCCGGAGCAGGCTTGCCGGGGAACGAGCCGTCGGCGTAAAGGAGATTGCCATATCCGAACCAACGGTCGATACCGAACTGTTCACGATAAAAATTGACGTTTGATATAGGAGATCCCGTTGCCATACAGCAAGGGATACCGTTATCCTTGAGATAGTCCAAAAGCTCGGTCGCACCGGGAGTCAGATGGATATTTGCTGAATTTTCCATACAAAGCTCTCTGTATACATTTTCTTTACGTTCATCGTAAATCTTAATATCCTCGTCGGTGGCGTTTGGATCTATGTTTTCGAGTACGATCGTTTTGTTGGTGCGTCCGAATATCTTATTTATTGAAGTTTCCTTGTCGGGAGCGGGTACTCCGTAATATTTTTCAAAAACTCTTCCTGTTGAAATAAGGTGATAATCACTGTTAAAAAACAGAGTGCCGTCAAAGTCAAACAAAAAACCTTTTATGCTCATTTTGCGTCTTCACCCCTCATTCGAACGACTATGCGTATAGGTGTACCCTTAAATCCAAAGGTCTGGCGCAAACAGTTTTCAAGATACCTCTGATATGAGAAATGGAAAAGCTCTATATTGTTGCAGAAGAAAACGAAGGTCGGAGGAGCAACAGACACTTGAGTCATATAGTATATTTTGAGTCGTCTGCCCTTGTCGGATGGAGGCTGAACCTTCATAGTAGCCTCTGCCAAGACCTCGTTGAGCATACCCGTTGAGATTCTCGTGTTAGACTGATTGTATACGTAAAGTATATGCTCGAATATCGTGTTGATTCGCTGACCCGTGAGGGCAGAGACGTAAACGATAGGAGCATAAGGCATATAAGCGAGTGCGGTACGAATACGTTCGTTGAATGCGTTTACGGTGTTCGTGTCCTTTTCAATAGCGTCCCATTTGTTGACGACTATTATAGAAGCCTTTCCCGCCTCGTGAGCGATACCCGCTATCTTTTCGTCTTGCTCGGTAATGCCGGTCTGCGCGTCTATCATAATAAGGCAGACGTCCGCACGCTCGACCGCCATATGAGCACGGAGAACGCTGTATTTTTCTATCTTATCGTTTATCTTTGAAGCGCGTCTTATACCTGCTGTATCGATAAAGGTGAAGTTTCCGTTCTCGGTAGAGATATGTGTATCAACGGCATCTCGAGTAGTACCCGCAATATTCGACACGATAAGTCGGTTCTGACCGATTATTTTATTGATTATCGATGATTTACCCGCGTTTGGCTTACCGATAACGGCGACCTTTATACTGTCGTCCTCTTCTTCGTCGCCCATACCCTCGGGAATGTTTTTGAGCACTTCGTCAAGAAGGTCGCCTGTTCCGCTTCCGTGAACAGAGGAAACCGCAATGGGTTCACATTCAAAGCCAAGCTCGTAGAATTCATAAAATTCAAAGGGAGGAGCACCGACGGTGTCACACTTGTTGATGCAAGGGATAATGGGCTTTCCGCTCTTTTTGAGCATGATAGCTATGTCGCGGTCGTCAGCGGTAAGACCTGTGCGAACGTCGCACATAAAGACGATAACGTCCGCGCTTTCAATTGCTATCTCCGCCTGAAAACGCATCTGCTTTAATATTATATCGTCGGTTTTTGGCTCGATTCCACCCGTGTCAATAACTATAAGCTGTTTTCCGCACCATTCGGTCTCACCGTAGATACGGTCGCGCGTAACACCGGGGATGTCCTCGACGATAGAGCGTCGTTCACCTATGAGCTTATTGAACAATGTGCTTTTGCCGACGTTAGGTCTGCCGACTATAGCGATAATTGGTTTAGACATTATATTCACTCACTTTCGTTTGATGTAGTCGTTATATTTTTATTCCAAGCACGGAGCTGATAAACGCGGACGGTTCGCTCTCACACGGAGATACTTTTACACCGCCAAGCGCGTTTGATATATCTTCGGGAGACATGTCGTCAAGCAGAACATCGCCCTCGGCACGCAGACACGCGGACGGGATAAGAAGCTCGTCTCCAAGCTCTTTTCCTTCAAGCTGCGCGATTATATCCTTTCCCGTAAGCAGTCCCGAAACGGTTATCTCGTGACCGAAAAAGTCGTTGCGTATCGCATAGACGTTAGCTTCAAGTCCGTCGAATTTTTCGCATAGCTCGTTACATAAAGATCTTATATGCTCATATGCGGCGTATCCTGTAGCGATGGAAACTCTACGAGGGGCTTTGAAGCTTTCATAAAGCGTATCCGCGTCATCCATTTCATATTCAAATCCCGTTTTCATATCGGTCAGCATACCGACTCCGTTTTCAATTTGGGTGTATCCCTCGTAAAAATCATCATCGGGAAGCGGAACGTTAGCTTTGAGATAGAACTCGTCCGATGCAAAGAACAGTCTTGAAGCGTACTTCTTTTTGCACTCATCTCCAAATTCTGTAACGGCACGAATAACTTCACGGCATTCGTCCGACGTAAAGCTTTCAAGTTGATAGAGCCCATCTCGGAATTTCGTAAGTCCCGCAGGAACTATAGAAACGCTTTCAAGAGCGGGGAAGAGAGTTTCAAGGTCGCGCATTGAGCGCAAAAGCTCCTCTCCGTCGTTCACTCCTTTGCAAAGAACTATCTGACAGCAAAGAGAAATTCCCGCGTCGGCAAGCTTGTTGAGGTACGAAAGCACTTCGCCAGAACGCTTGTTTTTCATCATTTTGACTCGAAGCTCTGGGTTTGTGGTGTGGACCGAAACGTTTACGGGAGATATGTGCATCTCGATTATTCTGTCGATATCCTTGTCGTGCAGATTGGTAAGCGTTACGTAATTTCCGTGAAGGAAAGAAAGACGGGAATCGTCATCCTTGAAATAAAGCGTTTTTCGCATTCCTTTTGGAAGCTGGTCGATAAAGCAGAAGATACACTTGTTTTCGCAAGAGTGTTTTTTATCCATAAGCGGTGTTTCAAAATCAAGACCGATATCGTCGTATTCTTTTTTTGAAATTTCGACCTTTATCTTCTCACCATTGCGGTCAAGCAATAAAGTTACGTGCTTATTTGCGAGGTGAAAACGGTAATCGAGAACGTCGTTTATTTCTCGGTCGTTTATTGATATAAGTATATCCCTCGCACAGATACCCGCGCGAGCTCCTCGGCTGTTTGGCAAAACGTCTGTAATCGTTACCATATATGCACCTCCTTGTACGCATAATTATCCTATTATATTATTATAACACATTTTTTGCTTATTGTCAAAGGTTTTCAAAGATATTTGTTGAGGATTTACAAAACCTGCATAAAAGTAAACTATACGTCATAAGTTTTATCAGAATATTATTTGCAAAGAGAGCAGAAAGGGAAACGGTATGAACAATAACGATGCAAACATAAGCGTTGAAACGCGCTGTATGACAAAACCTATGTGCGAGACCACGGTAACGAACGAGATATCCTGCGAATACACTCTGCCTGATTATCTTCCCGAAATAAGACGGCTTCTTTATGTTACGAGTACGATATTGCCTCCTGCAAAATACGTGGGCGGAAGCAACGCCGAACTTGACGGAACGGTTGATTATCAGGCACTTTACGTCGGTTCTGACGGAGAACTTTACACAGCTCCCGTCTCATGCGAGTACAATTTGAACGTACCTCTTGAAAAGGTGTCCGAATTTGATCTCAACGATGGCGTTACCGTATTTGTTACGAGCAATTCTGAAAACGTAAGCGCACGTGTCATCGGTCCGAGACGTCTTTCTATGCGTATGCGTATGCGCTCCCGTGTGCGCGCTTACGGAAAGATGCCGTACGGTGAGCGTTGTGTTGGAGATGCTTCCGAAGAAAGCGTATATAAGTTTACAAAAGTATCGGGGTGTGCAGACCTTGTAAGTGCGCTTTCAGACGTTTTGACTGTTTCCGAGGAGATATCCGGTATGGGAGATGAGGTGCGGGTTATCGGAGCAGAGGGAAAGGTACACGTTGACGAGGCTTTTGTCTGCGATAGCGGAGTAAATGCAAAAGGAAACGTTATGCTAAAGCTTCTTTGTGTGAATGCCGACGGACGTGTTGAAACGGTATTGCGCAAGCTTCCGTTTGATAGTGAGATCGATGCAGAGATACCTATGGGAGAAGAACAATACTGCCGTGTATACGGAACTGTGAGCGAGATATCTGTAAACGTGGGAGAGGGAAAAATAATTTGTGACATAAATGCTTTGCTTGACGCGCAGATAGGAGTGAACCGTCCGATATCCTATACAGCGGATATTTATTCGACCGAAAAGACTAGCACTTGCGAATATGCCGACCACGCAGTACCCGTAATGCTCCGCGCGATGAACGGCAATTTTTCACAGAGTGAGCGTATTCCGCTATCCGAACTTAGCGTTCCCGAAGGCGCGAATGCCATTGATGTTTGCGCAAACGTAGCGTTCGATAACTGTGAGGAGTCGGGCGGAAGGTACGTGCTCACAGGACAGAGCCGTTACGTTCTCGTATGTGAAAAGGACGGAGAATATTCAGCGTGTGAAGTAAATCTTCCTATACGCTTTGAAACAGAGGGAGCGGGGAATTTGAATATTGCCGATATATCTGCCGACGTTATAAGCTGTCGCGCACGTGTCGGTGGTGAAAATCTTGAGCTTGATTCGGAGATATCGATTGCCGCTTCATTTCTCGGTACGGAGAATATAACCTCCTTGAAGAGCGTTGAATTTTCCGAGCCGATACAAAAAGAGAGCGGTGAGCTTATACTTTGCTATCCCGCGCCTGATGATAGCGCGTGGACGGTAGCAAAGCGTTATGCGGTTTCTCCCGAGGATGTCAGCGGTGATCCGCAAAGCGATACGTATCTTATAATCAGATCATAAAAAACAAAACGGCTATTGCATTTGCAATAGCCGTTTATGTTCAAGAAACCGAGAGGGGTTAAATTACTTAACCTCAACCTCTGCGCCAGCCTCTTCGAGAGCCTTCTTAATGTTCTCAGCCTCATCCTTGGAAACGCCTTCCTTAACGGTCTTAGGAGCACCCTCAACCATTTCCTTAGCTTCCTTAAGTCCAAGACCGGTGATCTCACGAACAGCCTTGATAACGTCAAGCTTCTTAGCGCCGAAGCTCTTGAGAACTACGTCAAACTCAGTCTTCTCTTCTGCTGCGGGAGCTGCTGCGCCGCCTGCAACTGCAACAACGCCTACGGGAGCTGCTGCGGATACGCCGAACTCTTCCTCAACTGCCTTTACGAGGTCAGCGAGCTCGATGATAGTAAGAGTCTTAATCTCTTCAACAATGTTAGTGATCTTTTCAGATGCCATTTTAATTTTCCTCCTTAAATTCGGATAATTTTTAAAATAAATTTTTTGCGTGTGTCACGCGGGTGTCGGCACTATGCCGAAAAGGGAATTAGGCTTACGCTTCTGCAGCTTCTGCTGCGGGAGCTTCCTCGCCGTCCTTGTCGATAACAGCCTGAAGAGCGTATGCAAGGTTGTAGAGGGGAGATTTGATGCTTCCGAGGAACTTCGCGAGAAGTACTTCCTTGGACGGAATGTCAGCGAGCTGCATAACAGTAGCTTTGTCAACTACCTTACCGTCAAGGTAACCTGCGAGGATCTCGAAAGACTCGATCTTTTCCGCATATTCCTTGAGGACCTTTGCGGGAGCAACAGCGTCGTCCTTACCGATAGCGATAGCGGTCATACCTGAAAGGTACTGCTTCATATCGCCCATGCCGACCTCTTCACAAGCTCTGCCTGTCAAGGAGTTCTTCATAACGGTGTAGTTAACACCTGCCTCACGAAGAGCCTTACGCATCTTGGTGTCGTCCTCAACGGTGATACCCTGATAGTTAACGACAACGCCTGCGGGAGAAGCTTTAAGCTGCTCGGCAAGATCAGCAACGATCGCCTTCTTTTGTTCGAGAATAGAATTGCTAGGCACTTTGTTTTACCTCCTGTTAGGATTGGCAGCAGAAAACAAAAAAGCTTTCTTCGAAAGCCGCAAAATGCGCGAAGAAAGACATAAAGATCAAAACATTCGACTTTGTCTCTCCTCGGCAGGAAAGCGACTTGGCTTTTACCGAAACCTGCTGTCTTTGGATAACGGACAATATTTTATCACAAACTCTTTTGTTTGTCAATACCTTTTTAAAAAAAATATAAAAAATATTAAAAAACACAGTGGAACAGTTCAAGACATAGAATCGTCCACTGTGTTACAAACGGCTGCACAACATATTTTTTAGGAAAGCTTTTCTCGAAAAGCGCCCCGCGTCCTATTGTTCATCTATCTTAGAATTACATTCAAGCACACGTTTGGCGAACGTAACGAGTCGAGCGCGAAGCCAATCGGGTTCGATAACGCGAATATCCGCTCCCGTAGACATGATTATACCTAAAAACAACTCTATGCTTGGAAACTCACAACGGTAGCGGTGGCGCGGCTCTTCCGAGATTATAATGCTGCGAAGATTCATTACCGCCATTTTATCGTTTATTTCAAGAAGAGCGGTGTATGGAAGCTGCATCTGGATAAAGGATTGCGCTGCGGCACGGTCGTTGAAATCGCGAAGCCCCATAAGAACGTCTCGATAATCAGCGTCGTTTGTTGTTCCTGTCATAACGGGGAGAACAAAATGCTTCGAATAAGTATATCCCTTGCGCTCGGAGTTGTATTCAAGCGGAGCTTCAAGCTTTTTGCGAAGATGATCCACGTCTCTCTGCGCCTGTCTATGAGATATCCCAAAGCGCTCCGAAAGATGCGAGGCGTTGGGAAAACAGCCGTCGGTCACCTTTTTATGAAACCATTGTATGCGATCGTTTGCGCTCATATTTGCTCCTTATCTTCACTTGAAGTGTCATTTTGTTCTTCTTTTACTTTGAGCGCATCTTCAGGCTCAAGCATTATCAGCCGCACGGCAGAGAAGATGCCGAGGGCGAAAAATACGTACGCCGACGGGTCGGGAGAAGTTATGATTCCGTCCGTGAAAACTCCCGCAAAAGTCGCGATAATTGTCGGCAGGGCACAAGCGTTCAGCGCGATAGTCGAAAAGGATACCGAGAACAGATAAAACGCTTTTTTCTCCGCACCGCACATTACTCTCATTTCGTTTAAGATGAGAAGCAGAGCGCATACACAGCAAAGATGTGAAGCAAGCTTTTCGGGCGCGTTCATTTGAATGGAGATATCGAAATAAGCTGAAGCAAGTATGATAATGAAGTAAATGAGAGTAAATATTCCACCGACCAAGGAGACGGCGGGCGAGCATTTGCCGAGTGCGTAGAGAACGAAATATACGCAGGCAATGATAGGCGTTACTATGGTAAGAAGATTTATAAGCAATACGTTCGGCGCGATCTCGGAGATGTCATAAAGCGTTGAGATCTTATATGCGAGCAAGAGCGTCGATATCGTAACCACGGCAAAGGCAAGAGCAACGAATACAGATGCGCATTTGCTTGAGACCGTATATTTTTCTGTTTGCGGAGCGTTTTTGCCAAGCAAAACGCACGATACTACCGCAAAGAGAGCAAGTATTGCCAAAAATGCGTCAAAAACAGAGGGAATAATGCTTCCATGTTGATAATATCCTATTTCTGCGTCATAAAAAAGTAAGAGTGAGAGTGTGCGTAGGACTGTTGCGACAAAGGCCGCGCATAATACAACTATTCTGAATATCTTAAAAAAACGAGCACTCTTTTCCTCTGAAAGTATATTTTTCATATAAATATCCACTCCTTGAGCGATAAAAATTCAAATTTACATATTATTATATACCCAATTTTTGAACGTGTTGTAAACAAATTTAAATTACACCAAATTTCATTGAAAACAGTTGACAATTTTTCAAACGTATGATAAACTATTCATATGAGCAAAGAATCATATGAATGGAGATAAATAATATGCTTAAAGAAAAATACGATTCAAATGCGGTACTTTGCGAAATGAGTATGTTTTTTAAAATACTTTCGGACAAGACGCGTCTGCGCATACTTACTGAGCTTCTTGAGGGAAGCTTATGCGTAAACCACATATGCGAGCGATTGAGTATGAGCCAATCCGCGATATCGCATCAGCTCGCGCTTTTGAGAAAGGCAGACCTTGTGCGCGTTATGCGAAAGGGAAAGACGGTCGTATATTCGATATCCGACGAACACGTAAGACTAATGCTAGATATGGCGCTTTTGCACGCCTGTGAGGAGAAATGAAGTAATAGTGAAGAGGTAAGAGGTAATCTATGTCTGAACACGAACATAAATACGAACATGAGGAAAAATGCTCTTGCGGATGTTGCGGTCATGAACATGAGCATCACCATGAGCACGGCGATGAATGTGGCTGCGGACATGATCACGGCGGCGAAATCAAGCTAAAAAATATATTGTTATATACGTTAGGCGCGATTCCCGTTATAACGGGATTTTTGCCTATATCTCCGCATTGGATATCCATAGTTGCGGCGATCATAGGATATATACTGTTCGGTGTAACGGTGTACGCAAGTATGGTAAAGGGATTCTTGAAAAAGAATTTTTTCACCGAATTTACGCTTATGTGCGCGGCAACGATCGGTGCTTTTTGTATCGGAGAATACGCAGATGCGGCGGCAGTTATGTATCTTTACTCGCTCGGTGAGATGATATCGGACAGAGCGTATTCGCGTTCAAGGAAAAATATAACAGAGCTTATAGAGCTAACTCCCGAATACGCATTGCTTCTCGCAGACGGTGAACCTGTAAAGACAGATCCGCAAAAGATAGAGATCGGTGAGTTTATTCTTGTTCGCGCGGGAGAGCGCGTTGCGCTTGACGGTACGGTCGTTGACGGCGGTGGAAACGCAGATACCTCATCAATAACGGGAGAGTCAAAACCGCTTGAGCTTTATAGAGGAGTTTCTTGTCCGTCGGGAGCAATACTTTTGGACGGCTCGGTAACTATACGCGTAGAAAAGCTATATGAGGATTCGGTGGTTGCAGAGCTTGCGATGGCTGTAAAGTCGGCTCAAAAGCGCAAATCGGTATCCGAAAAGAAGATAGCGCGTTTTGCACGTATTTTCACTCCCGCGGCATTTGCTCTTTGTGCGGCTATCATGATACTTGGAGGACTTATTACGAACGAATGGACGCAATGGATACGCGCTGGACTCACCGTGCTTGTCATATCCTGTCCTTGTTCACTCGTACTTTCAGTACCGCTTGCATATTTTGCGGGACTCGGTGCGGCGGCTAAAAAGGGAATCGTCTTTCGTGGCGGAGAGATAATGGACTCGGTCTGTCGAATGGAAGCTATTGCCTTTGATAAAACGGGAACGCTTACCGAATCGGGCTTGTCATACGATGGTGCGGAGCTTTACGGAAATATTTCAAAAGAAGAGTTTTTGAGACTCTCAAAAGCCGTTCTTTCACACAGTCCGCACGCGGCGGCACTTGCGTTTTGCTCTGCGGTCACAGAGAGCTGTGAAATGATCGAAATAAGTGAAGTCGAGATAGTCGGCGGAAGAGGAATAGTTTGTCTTGCTGACGGAAAGAGGGCACTTTTCGGAAACGCGGCTCTTCTTCGTGAAAACGGAATAGATATGTCTGATAGCAAAACAACGGCTATTTTCGGAGCACTTGACGGAGAGGTCTTGGGACGTTTGAGCTTTTCATCGCATTTGAAAGACGGAGTGAGAGAGACAATAGAAAATTTGAAAGATTCGGGCGTTTCTTCTGTTTTAGTATTGAGCGGAGACGGAGAGGATTCTGTGGCATCTGCGTGCGCTGACGCGGGTATAGCGGAGTTTTACTCGGGACTTACCCCGAAAGAAAAGCTCGACAAATTTGAAGAGATGTACGAAAAGCAAAAAACGGTCTCAAGGAAAAGCACAGTTGCCTTTTGCGGAGACGGTCTTAACGATTCGGCTGTCATAGCAAGAGCTGACGTGGGAATAGCTATGGGGCTTTGCGGTTCTGACCTTACGGTGACGAGCGCGGACGTCGTTATAATGGACGACGATCTTGCATCGGTTTCAAGAGCGATACGCATAGCTAAAAGAACAGAGCGCATAGCGAATGTGAGCATAGCACTTTCGTTGGGAATAAAGCTTGCGGTCGTGATGCTTGGTATATCCTTTGCTCTTTTTGGGGTCGGAGAATTGCCGCTCAGTATAGCTGTTATTGCCGATGTCGGCGCGGCTATCGTTTCGGTGCTCAATTCCGCAAGGGCGGGACGCATTCACGACAACCCGTAATTTGTTTGCTTCAAATTTTGATTTGTCGGGGAGACGCGGGGGGGCGCGATGAGGAGGACTTTTTGAAAAAAGTCCCCCTCAAACTCCCCTCAAAAACTTTCCTGAGAAGGATTTATTGTGTAGCCGTTCTGGCTATATAATAACTTTTTGTGTCGTTTTCTTTTGCTTACTTTTCTTTTTTAAAAGAAAAGTAAGTCGCGTCCCCAGCGTCCTCACCGACAAACCGCAATTTATTTAACTTATCAAACGAAAAAGGTTAGGTCAAACTGCAAAGACCTAACCTTTTTATGTATTACATCATTTTTTTCAATTTCCCTTTTTTGTATTTGGAAAAATACAAATAGAAGAAAAACACTACGTTCACAACAAGAATTAACGTCCACGATACAGGCCAACATTGCATAAGCACGTGAAATGTCGGTGTTTGGGGATAAATGAACTGCATCCACACAACGCGGAAACCGAGAACGCAAACGATAGAGTTTGCGGATGAGAGTGTCGGATAGCCGAAAACTTGAATAACGTGTCCGAATATAGCGCTGATATCGATTATTACACGTGGTAAGACCGTATACATCATTCGTATACTGCCGTAGCGTATCGCTTCCTCTCCCGATACGAAGAAGGAGAGAAGCTGCTTTGAAAACATAGCCCCCAGACATCCGAACGATATAGCGCATATAGCGGTAATTGTTAAAAGATAGATAATGCTTTTTTTAACGCGCTCATCATTTTTTGCGCCGATATTTTGCCCCACGAATACTGATGTTGAGGTTGCCCACGGAGTAGACGATACTGTGCTTATCAATGCCGAAATGGTCGATGATGCGGAGTTACCGGCTATTGAAGCCGCTCCAAACGAGTTTATTGCGGTCTGTATTTGCAGGTTTGAGAGGGGATAAAGCGCATTTGATATAGCCAAGGGCGCGCCGTTTGAGAGGATTTTTCCGAAAGCCGTTTTGCTCCACGAAATGTTTTTCATGTCAAGATGGCATATGCCTTCCATTTTGCACAAGCGTCTTACTGTGAGTATCGCGCCCACGAGCTGCGATACCGCCGTTGAGATAGCGACAGCCGCGACCTTTTGCGGTGTGACCATACAAAGCAGAAAATTAAGAACGACGTTAAGGCTTCCCGATATCATCATGTAATAGAGAGGACTTTGCGAATCTCCCGATGTGTTTATTACCGCCGAACCGAAATTATATACCATTATGGCGGGGGCGGCGGCAACGTATATCCGCATATAAAGAAGCGCGCCTTCCATACATTCAGGAGGACACTTTGTGATGCGCAAAAACGAGGGAGCTAAAACAAAACCAACGATCCCTACGATAATACCAAGACAGAGAGAGGATAGCATAGCGGTGGATACTGTTTTTTTGACCTTTGTTTCCTGCCCCTCGCCTATAAGTCGCGCAAGAACTATCTTTACTCCGCTTGATAAGCCGAAAAAGCTATTAACGAGAAGACTTATAATGGTCGATGTCGCGCCGACGGAGGCAACAGCATCATCCGAAGAAACGAAGCTCAATACCATAATATCAACGGCGTTAAAAAGGTTTTGAATAAGACCTACGAGAATTATCGGGACGCTGTAAATAATTATCATTTTCAGTAGATTTCCGTGAAGAATATCTACATTTTTTGCCTTAAACATAGAGTAGTACCTTTCAATAAACAAAATATTATTTCATATTTTCCTCAAGAAAAGCGATGACCTCATTTTTATACCGTGCAGGCTCTTGCATGCAACAGCA